>JABEUW010000128.1 GCA_013043945.1 Vulcanimicrobiota bacterium
ACGGGCATAGCGGTCGATCTCGCTCTTTCGCGCCGCCCGTTCCCGAACCCTGATTGCCGTGAAAGGACCCCGCCCGAGCCATGAAGCTGCGCACCAACCGTGAGGAACTCGTCGTCACCGTCGTCGCCGGGGTCGTCGCCCCCGCCCTGATCAACTCCGGCATCTACGACGTGAGCGCAGAAGGCGACCCCTTCGTGCTCCCCAGCGTCGGCGGCATCAATCCCAACGTGCGCATTGGCGACGGGGCGTTCGCTTTTCTCGCCGACCATATCGAACCGGCGGTGAGTATGCGCAACAACGACGACCGGCTCAATATTGCGTTTAATACGATGTCCTGTATCGGCAATCGCGTGCGCGTTCTCTCCGGCGACGCAAAGGGCGCGCTCGGCCGCGTTACCGGAACGCACGGCGGCGTCGAACACGTCATCGCCGATTTCGAGCCGGAGAGCATGGAGAAGATGGCGATCGGCGATGCCGTCCAGGTTCGCAGTTGCGGGCTCGGTCTGCGCTTACTCGATGCGCCCGATGTACGTGCTTTTAATGCCGATCCCGAACTGCTCGATGCGTGGGGCATCGAGGTGCAGAAAGGGCGCGTCCACGCGCGCGTTGCGAAGATCGTTCCTGCCGCAGTGATGGGAAGCGGGCTCGGGCGTTCGACGGTGGTGCGTGGGGATTACGACATCCAATGCTTCGACGACGAAATGGTGGAACGCTACGGTCTGCGCGATCTTCGGTTAGGAGATCTCGTCGCACTCGTCGACGCCGACAACTCGTTCGGACGCATCTATCGACAGGGATCGATTACGATCGGCGCCGTCGTGCATGGGCGCTCGTTCGTCGCCGGGCATGGCCCCGGCGTGACGACCCTGCTTACCTCGCGGAGCGGAGCGATTGAGGTCGCGGTCGACGGTGCGGCAAACCTCGCGACGATCTTCCCAAAGATGGGAGCGGCGTAAGGGCCCTCACAGTAGTTTCGCGGTTGCCGGAGTAGTATTGGTTTATGACGCAGAGAGGTGAGAAATTAACGATCCGAGATGCACGTACCGGGCGCACGATCGCCGAGGCACGTGCGGATCAATACCAAAAGGTCGAAGGGAACTGGTATATCGATCCGGCCGCGGTGGAGCAACGGGTGCTGAAGACCACCGCGCACGAATACCATTGCCCCTACAAGGGCCGATGCTTCTACGTCGACTTCGAGGATGGCGGCGATCGCACGGAGCGGGTCGCGTGGATCTACGACGATCCAAAACCCGGCTGGGAGCACATCAAGGGGCAGTACGGTTTCTACGCTGGTGAGACGGCCGCCAAATTCGGAAAAACCCGAGAGGAGACGAGACCGTAGCTCTCTGGGAGTGCGGGCCGAAATGGGGTAGTAGCAGTGGTCGTCGGCACACTCGTTGCTGACTGAATAGGATAAGGCGACGACCGCGTTCGACCCGCGACTCTTCGGCGGGATTTACGCGGTCGCAGGCGCTACGATGGGCTTTTCTTGTGCTTGGTTGCTTTTAAAGCACCTCAAACCTCCGTTTGCGGGGGCAGAGATTTCGGGACGCCGCCTCATTGCGAAGACACGCAAACCGACGAGCTCCTGGGGCTCGTCGGTTTTAAATTATCGTGTGCAGGCTCGAGCCCAAGGATCGAGGTGTCGATCGATGGTGCGGTGCGAGAGGAGGCGTTATAGGATCCCGGTCGGCCCCATCGCTTCGAGGCGCCGTTTGAGATCGGCGAGGAAGCCGCTCGCAACGTAGCCGTCGACGACGCGATGGTCGAGCGAGAGGCAGACGTTCATGATCGAACGGATCGCAATCGCATCGTCGGCGGTGACGACCGGGCGTTTGACCATCGCTTCCATCGTGACGATGCCCGCTTGCCCACCGTTGATAATCGGCGCCGAGGCGATGCTTCCGTTAGAGCCATTGTTGTTCACGGTAAAAGTGCCGCCGGCGAGATCGTCGACGCCGAGCTTGTTCCGACGCGCTTTATCGATGAGCTGCGCCGATGCAACCGCGAGCCCCTTGATGGAGAGTTGATCGGCGTGCTTTACCACCGGCACCACCAGATTGGTGGCGAGGCCGATCGCGATGCCGACATTCACATCCTTATTGACGTAGATGCCTTCATCGGTAAAGCGCGCGTTCATCAGCGGGAAAACTCCGAGCGACTCGACGACCGCGCGGATGAAGAACGGCAGCATCGTGAGTTTGAGCCCGCCGGTCTCGTGGTCGAACTTATCTTTTTCGCGCTGGCGCCACTTCCAGAGGTTCGTGACGTCGACTTCGACCATCGACCAGGCATGCGGCGCGGTGTGTTTGCTCTCGACCATACGCTGGGCGATGATGCGCCGCGCCTGGTTGAGCGGAATCGTCGTTCCGGGCAGCGGTTCGCCGTACGTCGAAGTGCCGCCGGCGGGAGGTTTCGCTTGCGTTGGCGGCATCGCCGGCGCACCGGTTGCGCCGAAGTTCGTGCCGACCGCAATCGCTTGCCCGACCGCTGCCGCGGGTCCCATTTGCGCTGCCGTGAGTACGTCCTGTGCGGTGACGCGACCGTTCGCGCCGCTTCCCTGTAACGCGCGAATATCGATGCGGTGTTCGCGCGCGAGTTTGCGAACCGCAGGCGATGCGACGCGCAGCGCCGCCTCGAGCCCGGCGATATCGAGTTCGGCGGGGCGTGCTGGAGCGGCATGCGTCGCTTGCGGAGCGGGCGCCGCGTGCGCGGTGCTGCCGTTGCTCGGCTTCGGCGGCGCGGCGGCGGCATCGGCGACCTGCTGCGTAGGTTCGGTGCCGTGCGCGTTGCTCTGCGTCGCCGCACCGACTTCGTCGATGATCGCAATCGGCGTTCCCGTCGCAACGGTCTCGCCTTCTTTGACGAGCACTTCGCGCAACGTTCCGGTGACGGGTGCGGGAACTTCGGCGTTGACTTTATCGGTCGAGACTTCGACGAAGGCTTCGTATTTCTCGATGCTATCGCCGGGCTTCTTGAGCCATTGCGCGACCGTCCCTTCGGTGACGGTCTCGCCGAGCTGCGGCATCGTAATCGTGGTCGCCATATCGTTTTGTTTCTTTCGTTTTACTATTAAAAGCGGGCGAGTTCGCGCATCGCATCGGCGATTTTCGCCGGCGAGGACATATATTCGTGTTCGAGCGGTTCGGCGTAGCCCATCGCGGGCACGTCGGGCGCGCAGTGGCGACGTATCGGCGCGTCGAGCGAGAAGAGCGCTTCCTCGGCGACCATCGCGCTGATCTCGGCACCGATGCCGCCGAATTTGTTGTCTTCGTGAACGATGAGCAGTTTGCGTGTCTTTTCAACCGACTGCAAAATCGCCGTCTTGTCCATCGGGCGAATCGAACGCAGATCGATCACTTCGACCGAGATGCCCTCGTCGGCTAATTGCTGCGCCGCTTCGAGCGCCCAGTGGACGTAGAGCCCGTAGGAGACGACGCTCAGCGCGGTGCCTTCTTTGAGCACGTTCGCTTTGCCGATGGGAATGGTGTAATGCCCGTCGGGAACCTCGCCTTTGATGAGGCGATAGGTTTTCTTATGCTCGAGAAAGAGCACCGGATCGGGATCGTCGATCGCGGCGTTGAGGAGCCCTTTCACGTCGGCGGGGAACGCCGGTGCGAGAATTTTGAGGCCCGGAACGTGGTAGAAGAGCGCCTCGATCGAGACCGAGTGCGAGAGCGCGCCGCGGACACCTCCGCCGTACGGCGTGCGGATGACGAGCGGACAGGTATATTCGCCGTTGCTACGATAGCGCGTCTTTGCAGCCTCGCCGACGATTTGATTGAACGCCGGATAGATAAAATCGGCGAACTGAATCTCGGCGATCGGGCGCAGCCCCTCCATCGCCATGCCGATGGCGATGCCAACGATCGAAGCCTCGGCGATCGGCGTGTCGATGACACGCTGCGGGCCGAACTCTTTCGAGAAATCCTTGGTGATAAGAAAGACGTTGCCGCGCGCGCCGACATCTTCGCCGAGGATGACGGTGCGCGGATCGTTCTTCATCGCATCGTAGAGCGTCGCGCGCACGGCATCGACGTTATTCATGAGTTGCGTCGTTTGGGTTGGGCTGCTCACTGCCACGGCTGCCAGGCTCCTTCGTAGAGATGCGTGTAAAGGTCGGCGGCCGTCGGATACGGCATCGCTTCGGCGCGATCGGTCGCTTCGTTCGTTTCGCGCAAGACGTCGCGCTTGAGTTGCTCGACATCGGCGGCGCTCATCACGTCGTGATCGAGCAGCACGCGCTCGAAGAGCGGCACCGGATCGTCCTTGCGATGCTCGGTGACCTCTTCTTTGGTGCGATAGGTCATATCGTTGTCGTCGGTCGAATGCGCGAGGAAGCGGTAGCACATGCCTTCGAGTAACGTCGGGCCGCCGCCGCTCCGCGCGCGGTCGAGCGCCTCGTTCACGTTCCCGTAGGTTTCAATCGGGTCGAAGCCGTTGAAGCGATGGCCGGGAATGCCGTATCCGACGGCGCGCTTCCAAATTTCGGGTTGCCCCATCTGGTGTTCGATCGGCGTCGAGATCGCCCAAAGATTGTTCTCGACGAGAAAGACGACCGGGAGCTTGTGGATCGAAGCGAAGTTGACCGATTCGTGCCATTCGCCTTCGCTCGTCGTGCCGTCGCCGCAGGTGACGAGCACCGCGCGCCCGCGTTCGCCGCGATACTTCATCGCGTACGCTGCGCCAACCGCATGCGGAATATGCGCGGCGAGAATCGACGAGAACGACATCAGCCCCGCGGCTTTGCTGGAATAGTGATTCGGAAACTGTCGCCCGCCGTTATGGTCGGCGGCACGCGCGAAGAGCGAGAGCAAGATCTCGTATGGCGTGAGCCCGATGCCCAGCGCGAGGCCGAGATCGCGATAGTATGGCGCGAGCAGATCTTTGCCGCGCTGAAATGCCATCGCTGCACCCGCCTGGAGCGCCTCGTGTCCCTCGCTCCCGAGCGCGAAGGGAACCTTCCCCTGCCGGTTGAGTTGGAAGCCGCGGTTATCGAGTTGTCTTTGCAGCAGCATGTTGCGGAACATCGCCCGCAGTTGCTCGTCGCTCAAGCCGTTGCGCTCGAGCTTTTTGCCCTTCGTATCGGTCTTCGCCATCAGGATTGTCCTTATCGTGCGTGAGTTATCGCCACGGATCGGTGGAATCCGCGTACACGTTGCGGTGGAGTTCTTCGCCATCGGGGTAGGGCATCGCTTCTGCGCGGTCGGTCGCCTCGTTGATCTCGGCGAGCAACTCGGCCTTGAGGTGCTCCAAGCCCTCGGGCGAGAGAATGCCCGCCTCGGTGAGGCGGCGCTCGAAGTTCGGCACCGGATCGTCGCGACGATGCGCTTCGACCTCCTCGCGGCTGCGATAGGTCCGGTCGTCGTCGTCGGTGGTGTGCGCGAGAAAACGGTAGCACTTCGCTTCGACCAGCGTCGGCCCACCGCCGGTGCGCGCACGGTCGAGTGCATCGGAGACCGCGAGGTAGCAAGCGACCGGATCCATGCCGTCGACGCAGGTGGAGGGAAGGCCGTATCCCGCCGCGCGGCGCCAGATATCGGGCTGCGCCATCTGCTTGGCGAGCGGCGTGCTGATCGCCCACTCGTTGTTCTCGCAGAGCAATACGATCGGCAACTTGTGGACGGCGGCGAAATTGACGGACTCGTGCCACTCGCCCTCGCTGGTCGCTCCATCGCCGAAGGTGGTGAGCACCGCGCGCCCGGCCTCTCCGCGTACCCGCAGCGCGTAGGCCGCTCCGACGGCGTGGGAGAGCTGGGCGGCGATAATGGAGGAGATCGTCGCGATGCCGAGGCGCTGGCTCGCATAGTGGTGCGGGAATTGCCGTCCGCCCGACTGGTCGGCGGCCCGGGCAAAAAGGGAGAGCAGCACCTCGTAGGGGGTGAGCCCGACGCCGAGCGCGAGCCCCAGATCGCGATAGTAGGGGAAGAGCAGGTCGCGGCCGCGGGCGAAGGCCATCGCCGCACCTGCCTGCACGCCTTCGTGCCCCTCGCTCGCCGAGGCGAACGGGATCTTCCCCTGGCGGTTGAGCTGGAAGCCGCGGTTTTCGAGCATACGCTGCAGCAGCATGGTGCGCAGCATCCCAACGAGTTGCTCGTCGGAGAGGCCCGCGCGCTCGAAGGGCGGCGAGGTACGGTTTGTGGTAGCCACGGGGAGACGTACTCGCCCGGCCCGCTGCCGAAATCCTGCGCCCCG
>JABEUW010000129.1 GCA_013043945.1 Vulcanimicrobiota bacterium
CACGCGGCTACTTCGCCGAGCCGGGCGATGCGCAAAATGCTCTGGAAATAGTGATGCACGCAGAATGGTGGGGCGTGAACGACCAGATTATCTCTACCGCCGAGCGCATGGCCGCGGCTGGTTTTCGCGTATTGATTCCCGACCTCTATCGAGGGCGCGTCGCTGCAACTGGAGATGAAGCGAACCACTTGATGCAGGGGCTTGACTTCACCGATGCCGCGATGCAAGACGCGCGCGGCGCCGCGCAGTACCTCGCGACGAACGGTAAAAAGGTCGGCGTTATCGGTTTCTGTATGGGCGGCGCGTTAACGCTTCTCTGCGCGATGCACCTCAACGAATTCTCCGCCGCGGTGCCCTTTTATGGTTTTCCGCCCGAAGAGGCAGGCGACCCCGGCAGCATCAAAATTCCGCTTCAAGGCCATTGGGCGCTGCGCGACGAGTACTTTCCTATCGCCCGTGTCGACGCAATCGAAGCCCGCCTTCGCGAAGCGCACGCCCCATATGAATTTCATCGCTACGACGCGGGGCATGCGTTTTCGAATCCGGGAGGAATTGGAAACTACAACGAAGCGGCAGCGAAACTCGCATGGGAACGCAGCATCGACTTCTTCCGTCGCACGCTCGCGGGCTAAGCGCCCGGCGACGACGTCATCGTTAGTGCTGGTAGAGCTTCCCGGCGTCGATGGGTATAGAACGAAGCGCACCGGCCTCCAGGTGCCACTTCTTCAGCAAGCGGTCGTAGGTTCCATCGGCGACCATCCCCTTTAGCGCCCCGGCAATCGCCGTGCGTAAGGCCACGTTCCCCTTACGCACGGCGATGCCGTAGGGAATCTGGTTGAACGGGCGGCCCGCGACGACGAGTTTACCGTTGCCGACGGTACGCGCGAGATAACTGACGATCGGAAAATCGGCGATATGAATCTCGACGCGCCCGGCGAGAAGTGCCTGCGCGCCTTGCTCGTCTCCCGCGACCGATACCACGTGAACCCCGCCGAGCCCTAAGCTGCGGCAGCGCTTCGATTGCTCGTGAAGCGCGGTGAATTGGAACGTCCCCACTTCGGCACTCGCGGTGAGCCCGCAGAAGCCGGCGAGCGTGAAAACGCTATGCGGGTTTCCCGCACGAACCATAATCGCGGTTCCCGAAAGAAAGTAATCGACGAAGTCGGCGACCTTCTCGCGAATCGGTAAGTCGAACATCGAGGAGATCGTAAAATCGACCTTTCCCGCACCGACCGCCTGCAGTAAATCTCCGAACGGCATGTTGACGAACTCCGCCCGACGCCCGAGACGTTTTGCGATGGCGCGCGCGATATCGGCGTCGAAGCCACGAACGCGGCCTCCAGGCCGCTGATAAAATTCAAGCGGTGGGTGGGATATATCCGTACCGATACGCAGAGGTGGCGCGGCAGCGAGCGGCTGCGCTCCGCCGATGAGGAACCCGAGCCCGGCGAGGAGCGCGAGGGTCGTGACGAGATGGCGCATCAGCAGAGCTTTCATCAGTGTTCGTAGAGCGTCCCGGCGTCGATCGGCGTCGAGCGCAGCGCTCCCTGCCCAAGCCCCCACTTCGCGAGCAATCGATCGTAGGTTCCGTCGGCGATCAGCGACTGCAACGCCGATTGCACGGCATCGGTCAACGCGACATCGTTTTTCGCCACCGCAATCCCATAAGGAACGACATCGAATTGGCGCCCCGCAACCACGTAGCGTTTCCCACCGTCGAGCGTGCGCGCGAGGTAGGCAATGACGGGAAAGTCCGTGACGTGCACGTCGCTCTTCCCGGAGAGGAGCATCGAGAGGGCTGCATCGTCGGTCGCGCGCTGCTGCAACAGAATTGGAGCGAGGCCGACCCTCTTGCATGCGACCGATTGCGCCTGCAGCGCGATTGCCTGAGAGGTTGCAAACTGCACGTCGACCGGTAGTCCGCAGAGTGCGGCGAGCGAAAAAATATGATAGCGGTTACCAGCCGGAACGAGCATGCCGCTGCCCGCTAAAAAATAATCGACAAAACTGACTTTTTGTTCGCGAGCCCGCGTATCGGAGATCGCCGAGATCGCCAGGTCGAGCGTGCCGTCGGCGACTCCACCGAGCAGCGAATCGAAACTCCGATTGAGGAACTGTACGGGTCGCCCGAGCCGGGCGCCGAGCGCGCGAGCGAGGTCCATATCGAAACCGCGCGGGTTCGGATTGCCTTTGCTGAAAAACTCGAGCGGCGCATAGGAAATATCCGAGCCGATTCGCAGCGGCGCCCCCGCGGCGGCCGCCGAGGTGCCGAGTGAAACGAATATCGAGGCCGATACGCAGAGCGCTGCCAGGCAGCGCGCGAGCTTAAAGTCCATCATGGCGCCTCGCTTTCTTGCGCGGCGGTCAACGCCCTGCGCCTGGGATGGGAGATCTTCGGCCAGAGCTCGCAACGCAAAAGGCACCGAACGAATCGGCGCCTTTTAGCGTATATTCCACATGGTGGGCGGTAGAAGGATTGAACTTCTGACCTCTTCCGTGTCAAGGAAGCGCTCTCCCACTGAGCTAACCGCCCGAAAGGCCCAACGCAGGATAGCAGATGCGCCAAGCCCCGTCAAAGCCCCTGCGAGCGGAGCGAGCGCCTCAACCATTGAAGAGCGCCGCTCTATGAGTGCACTACGCCAGCGGGTCGCCGAGGCAGCTCGCCGGATGTCTACGCTTCTCGTTGAGGACATCACCCTTGAGGCCGTTTTTGCGAGCCTCGCCGACCTCTTGGCGACCTTCGTCGAGGCGACCGAGGTAGTCGTCATTCTGCGCGAAGGGCGCAGCTGGCTCCGGTTGGCGTGGGTGGATGGGCACTTTCGGCGTACCGTGCTCGCCCAGCTCCCTACCGACAACCCGCTGAGCATCGTTATCGGCGACGGCATCGCCCGCGAAGCACGCGAGCCCGCTGCGATGGCGATGCCGCTGCGCATCGGGGACGAAGCGGTCGGTGGATTTGCCGTGCGCAGTGGCGCTCTGCGTTTCTACGACGCGAGCGACGCTGCGGTGATCGAGAGCCTCGGCCCATACGTCGCCGTCGCGTTGCGCCAACGCATGCTTCGCGAGCAGATCGATCGCGAGCGTTTCCGCGCCGATCACGATCCACTCACGACGCTTCCGAATCGGGGGGCATTCGCCGCCGCGCTCACCAATGCGCTCGCTCGCGTTAGGCGTAGCGGGGACCGTCTCGCAGTACTCTTCATCGATCTCGACGGTTTCAAGGCAATTAACGACCGCTACGGGCACGAAGCGGGCGATGCCGTCCTTCGCAGCGCGTCGCGCCGCTTGAAACGGCGGCTCCGCACCGGAGATAGCGTCGCGCGTCTCGGCGGCGACGAATTTGCGACGATTCTCCGCGGAATCGGCACCGAAGTGGACGCGCGAGCGCTCGCCGAGGAAGTGCGTACCGCACTGGAACGCCCGACGAGTTGGCGAGGGAACCGGGTTCGGGTCGGCGCAAGCATCGGCTGGGCGATCGCGCCGCGCGACGGAACCGAGATTGCCGAACTGCTCCGCCGATCCGACCATCGCATGTATCGCGATAAGCGCAATCGTCGCGAGCGCCGCGCCCGAGGTTCAGTGAAATAAAATCTGCGGGCCGCTTTCGAAGGCGGCGATCGCCGCGCGCCAACTATCGGGCACGACGATCGTCCGCTGCGCCTCGAAATCGTAGGCGACGACGGTGGTCGTTCCGTATGCAGCGCGGTGTACGAACGTCTCGCTCCAAACTTCATAGGTGAAGTCCCACGATTTCGTCCCCATACGCGAGACCTTGCAGCCAACGGCGATCTGCTCCCGATAAGCGAGTTGCTTTTCGTAGGTAAACGAAATATTCGCTTGGATCATGCCGTGATTGCCGTCGATCGCTTCGCCCATCACGCGGGCGAAATACTCCGCGCGCATCATCTCCGCCCAGCGGATATAGGCGACGTTGTTGACATGATGGAGCATGTCGATATCCGCAAAGGGAACCGAGAATCGCGAGAGCAAGGGAAATCCTTCGAGCATTCCGCGTCCTTCCACACCGAGCGTGCATTTGCCCTGAGTATTTGCCGCAGAGGCGCTAGACAAGTGCCATCGTGATAGGATACCATCCGAAATCGTCTAACGATCCCCGGACGCCGGGTATCGTGGGCGCGTAGCTCAGTGGGAGAGCATCCGCTTCACACGCGGGGGGTCGTTGGTTCAATCCCAACCGTGCCCACCATCCCC
>JABEUW010000130.1 GCA_013043945.1 Vulcanimicrobiota bacterium
ATGCCGAAGAGGAGCGGCGTCGCGGCGATGCGAGCGAGCGAGATGCCCGAGGTGCGCATCGCGACCACTTCGTTATCGCCCATCAACCGGCCCATGGCCAGCAAGCCGGCGAAGAGCGTCGCAAACGGGAACGCCATCGGCACCGCTTGCGGTATGCGGAAGACGACGAAACGAAGCACGAGAAAAAACGGTGCGTGCTCGTTGATGATGTAATCGGCGGCGAGAAAGAAAATATTGAGCGCCCAAAAGATGAGATAGGCGGAGAGCGCGAACGCAAAAGGACCTAATATTTCGCGCAGCACGTAGCCGTCGAGAATAGGGAGCGCGGGGAACGCCAAACGTCGAGGCAGCGGGCGTTGTGCGGTCAGCGTAGCCATCGCGCGCCCAGTCGGACCGGGGAGCTAATTGTTGCGATACGCGGCGAGAACGCGCGCGACGTACTCTTGCGTTTCGGCGTAGGGCGGAATGCCGTGATAGCGATCGACCGCGCCCGGGCCGGCGTTATACGCCGCAAGCGCTAATTCGGTATCGCCGCGATAGCGCGCCAGCATCGCATGGAGGTAATGCGCGCCGCACGCAACGTTCTGTTGCGGGTCGAACGCATCGGTAACGCCGCAATCCTCTGCGGTGCCCGGCATGAGTTGCATCAGTCCTTCGGCGCCGACGCGACTGATCGCGCCCGGGTCGCCGGCGGATTCGGTGAGGATCACCGCGCGAATGAGGCGCGCCGAGATGCCCTCGCGGGCCGCTGCGGCGACCGCGAGCTGGTCGATCCGTGCGGGCGGCAGCGACTGCGGAGCATACGGCAAGTAGCCTCCCCCGCCGCAGCCGGCGAGGAAGACGACCGCGAGCGTCGCCCGGAGCCAAAATCGCATCGTGAATGGGTTCGCCGGGCCCCTGCCCCCGCCTGCCCACTCCCTGTGTCACCTCCTCTGTCACCCCGAGTAGGGGTTCTCTGTCACCCCGAGTAGCCCACGAAGTGGGCGTATCGAGGGCGGCGAGAGGAAACGACCGGCCGGACGCTACAACCGCCGCCAACGTGAACGAAAGCCCGCCGACGGCGCTCGTCCGCGGCATCGGGCTGCGTGGCGCGGTTGCGATGAACGCGATCACGATGATCGGCATTGGGCCGCTCATCACGATTCCGTTGGTGCTCGGTGCGCTGCACGGTCCGCTCTCGTTGGTCGGCTGGCTCCTCGGTGCGCTGCTCGCGCTCTGCGATGGGCTGGTCTGGGCCGAACTCGGCTCGGCCTTTCCCCGCTCCGGCGGCACCTACGGGTATCTGCTCGAGATATTCAGAGGGCTACGCGTGGGGCCCGTGCTCGCATTTCTCTTCGTTTGGCAGATGATGTTCGTTGCTCCGTTAACGCTCGCGAGCGGCTACATCGGCTTTGCGAATTACGCCGGCTATTTCTTTCCGCAGCTTGCGGCATCGCCGCTCGCACTCAAAGCCGTCGCGATCGGCGTCGGCGTTGTAACGCTCGTCGCACTCTACCGCGGTATCAACGCGATCGCGCGGACCGGCATCTGGCTCGCCGCCGCCGCCGTGCTGACGTTGCTCGTTACCATCGCCGCGGGGTTCGCGCACTGGTCTCCGCATCTTGCGGGCGCGCTTCCCGCCGGAGATTCGTTGTGGAACGGGCTGCGCGCCGGGCTCGGGCAAGCGCTCGTCATCGCGATGTACGATTATCTCGGCTACAACCAAACGAATTATCTCGGTGACGAAGTGCGGAGACCTGCGAAAACCCTACCGCGCGGAATCGTGATCTCGATTGCATTGGTGGCGACGCTCTATATCGCGCTGCAGGTCGGCGTGCTCGGCGCGATTCCTTGGCAACGGATCGTGCCGCTCGCCGATGGATCGCTGCCGGCGATCGCCCAGCATCTCGCTTCTGCGATGGTCGAACGCTCGTTCGGCGTCGGTGCTGCAGGTGCGGTAACGCTGCTCGTGCTCGTGACGGCATTTGCATCGGTCTACGGAAATTTACTCGGCGCCTCGCGCATACCGTACGCCGCTGCGAGCGACGGAAATTTTCCGTCCGCGTTCGCACACGTGCACGAGCGCTATCGCTTTCCGGATATCGCGCTGCTCGTCATCGGCCTGGTCGCGCTCGTCGCCTCGCTCTTCACGCTCGACCAAGTCATCAACGCGTTAACGACCGGTATCGTGTTGATTCAATCGATCGCGCAGATCGCAGCGCTCTTCGTGCTGCGGGCGCGCGGCGTCAAGGCGCCCTACCGCATGTGGCTCTTTCCCGCACCGGCGCTGCTCGCACTCGCGGGATGGATTTATGTGTTCTGCAGCGCGGGTGCGCCGGCGATCCTTTTCGGCGTTGCGACGTTGCTCGCGGGGCTCGCCGCCTATGCCCTTATGCGCCGAGCGTCGCGCCCCAGGCCGTAACGCGCGCCTCGATCGCGTCGCGAATCTCGCGCGTTGCTGCGAGCCGTTCGTCGTGCGAGCCGACCAGCGCGCCGGGATCGGGGAAGCTCCAGTGCATCCGCTGCGTGACGCCGGGAAAAATCGGGCAACGCTCGGCGTTGCTTTCGTCGCAGACGGTGATGACGTAGTCGAAGAGTTCGCCGGCGGTATAGAGATCGAAGACGCGGCGCGTCTGCTTCTGCGAAATATCGATGCCTCGCTCGTGCATCGCTTCGACTGCGAATGGGTTGAGGCTTCCGGCCTCCAACCCCGCGCTCTCGGCGATGAGTCGGTCGGAGAAGCGTGCGTTCGCGAACGCCTCGGCGATCTGGCTGCGCGCACTATTATGCACGCAGAGAAAGAGCACGCGCGCGCGTGGGGATTGGGGAGCGGTCACGATGCGGGGGCCTCCATTGGGGCGGAATAGCCGGCTTCCATTCGTCGCGCGACGACGACGAGTGCGAGCATAACGGGGACTTCGACGAGCGGGCCGATGACGGCGGCGAACGCCTCGCCCGAGGTGATGCCGAAGATCGCGATGCAGACGGCGATCGCGAGCTCGAAATTATTGCTCGCCGCCGTGAGCGAGAGCGCGGTCCCGGCGCCGTAGCTCGCACCCATGCGTTTGCCCATCGCAAACGAGATGAAAAACATCGCGACGAAATAAAGCACGAGCGGAACCGCGATCTGCAGGACGTCGAGCGGACGTTCGATGATGCGCTGCCCTTGCAGGGCGAACATCGCAACGATTGTAATCAGCAGCGCGAGCAGGGTGAGCGGTGCGATGCGCGGCACGAAGCCTTCGTCGTAGCGTTGCGCGCCCATACGCGGGCGCAGCAGATAGCGCGTGATGGCGCCGGCTGCGAACGGAAGCGCGAGGTAGAGCGCGACGCTCTTGGCGACATCGATGATCGAAAGATGCACCGCGAGCGAGGGCATGCCAACGAGCGGCGGCAGTACCGTGATGAACAGCCAGGCGTAAGCGGCGTATCCGAAAATCTGGAAGAGCGAATTAAAGGCGACGAGCGCGGCAGCAAATTCGCGGTCGCCGTTCGCAAGATCGTTCCAGACGATCACCATCGCGATGCAGCGCGCGAGCCCGACCATCACGAGCCCGGCGAAAAACGCAGGTTTGTTATGGAGAAAAAGTGCGGCGAGCGCGAACATCAAAATCGGCGCGATCGCCCAATTCTGAACGAGCGAGAGCCCGAAGAGGCGCATGTTTTTGAAGACCGCGGGGAGCGCCTCGTAGCGTACGCGCGCGAACGGCGGATACATCATGACGATGAGGCCGATCGGAACGACGATCTCGGGGAGATGCAGCCCCAACGCGCCGAGCGCGACGCCGAGCGCCATCGCCGCGAGAATCCAGAGCGTGAGGTAGCGGTCGAGAAAGGCGAGCCGTCTCACGCGCGCACGGCTGCCGGCAACGTGCGCTCGAGCGCGCGTTCGATACGTTCGCGCGCCCCCGGTGCGAGGCGATAGAAGCCCCAGGTTCCACGCCGTTCGCCGATGACGAGCGCCGCCGCTTTGAGGATCTTGAGGTGGTGCGAGACGGTCGACTGGTTCAGGGCGAGCCCCACGGTGAAATCGCAGACGCAACGTTCGTCGTCGGCGCGGGCGAGGGTCGCGAGGATGCGGAGCCGCGCGGGGTCGGCGAGGGCGTGGAAGAGCGCGCCCTCCTCGATCAGCTCGCCCTCGTAGAGCGGCGCCTCCGGGGCGCATCGTTGCATCGACATCCGTCGATTCTAGGCCGTGAATCGATGAATGTCAATGCAGGCCCGGCGCCCCCACTCTCACCCGAGTAGGGTGACCTGTCACCCCGAGTAGGGCGCTAAAAGCGCCCGTATCGAGGGGCCGCTTTGTCACCCCGAGTAGGGCGCTGAAAGCGCCCGTATCGAGGGGCGCGAGCCGCGGCGACGTTGGCACGCGTTTATGCGTTTCGACAATCGGGTATAGCTAAAGAACGACGTAGGCGTACGCACCGACGATCGATTCTAGGAAGGCAGCACATGAAAAAGTATCTCCTCTATTTATTCGCAACAC
>JABEUW010000131.1 GCA_013043945.1 Vulcanimicrobiota bacterium
CTTTGCCGCCGGGCTCCCGAGCGATTTCACGACCGAACGCGATGGTGCGAAAAACGAAGAGGCGCTCTACCGACTCATCGAAGCGGTCCTGCTCGATTTCCCGCTGCTCGTCGCCGTCGACGACATGCAATGGTGCGATCCCGAATCGCTCTCGTTGTTATTGCGACTGCTCGAACGTTTTTCCGACCAGCGTTTTGTGCTGCTCTCCATCGAACGACTCGACGAACCCGGTTGGGATGCTCATACGCAGAGCGATGCTTCTTTCGTTCTCGATGCGCTCGCCGAGGGCGATGCTCGGGCGCTCGCGCGCTCGCTCTCACCCGACGCAAGCGAGGAGGTGATCGCCCGCGTCGCCGAGGTTTCAGCAGGGCGCGCCATCGACATCGTCGCCATCGCCGAATCGATCGCGCAGGGAAGCAACGACATCGCCGACGTCGCAGCCGGGCTGCGTGCGGTCGTCGCGCGCGACCTCGCCGTGATGCCACCGGAGCGTCGCGAGTTCTTGCAGATGCTCGCGCTGATCGAAGAGCCGATTCCGCTCGCGTTGCTCCAACAGTTATGGAGCGAAGAGCACTTCTTACCCCTGCTCCAAGCGAGTTCGGAGCGTTACCTTACTGCTGATCCCACCGGTATCGGTTTTCGGCACGCCGCACTTGCACAGGCGATCCGAGAGACGATTGCGATCGACGTTCCCTATCGTCGACGCATCATCGCCGGGATAGCAAAGCTGGCCGCACCATCGAACTCCGATCTCGAACGAGTGATCGCTCAGGCACGCGCGTGCGGCGATGATTCGCTAGAACTCGAGTACCTCAAACGCCTTGCTGACGCGGCGTCGACCGCGAGTGAGCTCCCCCTCCTTGCAAAGGTACTCGAACGCATGATCGCCCTAATGCCATTTAAAGCTCATATTTTGCTGCCGCTATATACTCAATTATCGGTAATTTACAACGGCCTAAGCAGAGGGCGCGAGACGCTTCGAGTATGTATGTCGGGTCTCGATGCTGCCTTGGCGGCTGGCGCTCGCCACGACCTCGCTCCGCTCGTAACCTCAATGGCCTTGGCGGCGTGGCACGATGGCGACAAGCTGGAGTTTGAAAGGCTCATGGCGCGATACGGCATAAACCTCGAAAGCGATAGCGACCGCACACAACTTGCTTTGGTGAAGTTAACGTCGTCAGTATTTGAATTGGACGTGGCACAGTTCGAGGAACAGCTCTCGATCATTCATTCACTTGACACTCAAAACCCCGTTAACGATCTTCGTCTTGCAGTTTTAGAAGCTCTGATGAGCGCGAGGCTTGGCGAGGACGAAAAATGTTTGCGCTTGATAGCGAAATCGCGAGTTCTCGCAGCGCACGTACCTAAAGCGCTTCGTTTTATGCCCGAAGTGATGGATAGAATTACGACGTTTTACAGATCCGGCGCAACGAATACGCATTCGCGTTCAACGCGGAATGGGGAAAAGGATTCCGGCGACGGGAATGCTGCAATCGAGGCACTTCTTGCACTTTCAGTAGGCCACATCGAGGACTCATTCGATATAGTTAATGACGCCCTCGTCAAGGACTCGAGCGGCTTTGAGAGGCGCGTATTAATTGGAATTGGCGCGAGCGCCGGGGTCCTTTCTGGAGCGCCTGTTCCTCAGTCCATTATGGCGGCAGCCAGGAATGAAGCTGAATTAATCATTGCGGGTACGCAGAACCACGCGCTCGTCCCGATCGCGGCAGCGCTCGCCGCTCTCGACGCCGAGTCGAATCCGCCGTTTGCAAGGGCGTTGTTTGAAAACGCTATTACTGCTATCGAGAGGACCGCAGTGGCGCCCCAATCCTTTTTTATCCCAACCGTTCTAGCTAAAGCCGCACTGCGCCTAAACGACCGTACGGCATTAAAAAATATTTCAAAAGGGTTAATTAAGACCGACAAGCAACCTTGGTCTCTTGCCCAGTCGCGGTTAGCGGCGTATTGCTCTTCACTCTGGAGTAGCGGGCGCCCAGACGACATGGAGCGGATTACGCTAGTCCACCAATTCAATAACCTTGGAGCACCTTTTTTTATATCGCTTATTCCCGCACCAGGGATTTCCAGGTCGTTAGAACAGCCCCATCGAGACAATCTCTCTCGGCGAGAGCGCGAGGTTGTCGCGCTCGTTGCCGAGGGCCGCACAAATCGCCAAATTGCCGGGCTCTTAGTGCTGAGCGAGAGAACAATCGAGGGGCACGTTGCAAACGTATTTAATAAAATTGGTGCGACATCACGAGCACAAATCGCCACCTGGTATTCAAAGCAACCTAGCTTGCCTGCATAGCGACGATAAAGCCTACGTGATTCGGAGCCGAAGGATTTGCAGCTTGAACGGATCGCACTTGCTCCTGCAACGACGAATCGACATAGTGTGCCATCGCGTGGAGATCGTCGGCGTTCGGAACTTGCGCGAGCCCGAGGGTTCGTGCGACGAGCGCGCCAATCGCCGCCGTATCATCCTTTGCGGTCTTCATCCACTGGTCGAAGAGCGCGGGCGTGGTTTGGAGTGCGTGCAGAAAACCGGCGGCAACGGCCCGTTGTGCAACATCATTCATTTCGCGTCGATCCTTTCATAACAATACAGGTTGCTCGCCGTACTCTGTAGGAACGGCGACTGCGGCTATCGTTCTCGGCCGAAGTTCTCGTTCCCGCCACTACCGTATCATCGAAACGAGGCGCAGCGATTCGCGGTAATCAAACCGCCCGTTGGCCGCGGAGGCAAGGACGATCGTCCGCAGTTCGGCGGTCAGCTCGTCGTCGAGCGAACCGAGGACGTAGCGCCCGGAGATTGCTTTCCAGAGCCACTCGCCATCGACCGCCGCGCGCACCTCGAAATCGTCGAAGGTCGGCAGGGCGGGAAAACCCGCGCGGCCGAGCAGGTCGGCAATTCCGAATCGCTCGAAGAGCGCGCGATCGCCGATAGCAAAGGGCATAAACTCCGGGTAGCGTACGGCGATTTTTCGCGAGAGCGTTGCGAGAAGCTCGGTGAGGTTCGTCGGTTGCTCCGGCCGACGCGGGAGCAGAAACGCGAGCGTTCCGCCCGGTGCGAGCACGCGATAGGCCTCGCGCAGCGCTGCATCGACCTGCGGAATCAGCATGAA
>JABEUW010000132.1 GCA_013043945.1 Vulcanimicrobiota bacterium
GAGCTCGCCTCAAAGCCGCTGGCAAGCCCGGGAAGGTTGTTATAGCCGCAATGATGCGAAAGCTCGTCACGATCGCCTACGCCATTCTCAAGAGTGGCCAACCCTTCACGATCCCTCCAACGCTTGACATGCAACACAGTATCTGAGCGAGCGGAGCGAGTCGAAGGGGCGGCTACTCGGGCTGACAGTGGCGGCTACGCGGTGGTGATGCGCTCGGCGCCGACGTAGGGGCGCAACGCCTCCGGAACGATGACGCTTCCGTCCTCTTGTTGGTAATTCTCTAAAACCGCGAGCAGCGTGCGCCCTATTGCGAGCCCCGATCCATTGAGCGTGTGGACGAGTTCGGGTTTTGCTTTCGGGTCGCGGCGCCAACGAATCTGCGCGCGGCGTGCCTGAAAATCGGTGCAGTTCGAACAGGAACTAATCTCGCGATACTCATTGCTGCTGGGAAGCCAAACTTCGAGATCGTAGGTTTTCGCGGCATTGAAACCCAGGTCGCCCGCGCAGAGCGAGAGCACGCGATAGGGGAGCCCGAGTTCCTCGAGGAGTGCTGCAGCATCGGCGGTCATCGCTTCGAGCGCCGCGAAGGAATCCTCGGGGCGTTCGAGACGGACGAGTTCGACTTTTTCGAACTGATGTTGACGGATCAGCCCGCGCGTATCTTTCCCCGCCGCACCCGCTTCCTTCCGAAAGCAGGATGAGTACGCTGCGTAGCGGATCGGCAGCGAGGTTCCATCGAGAATTTCATCGCCATGGAGAGCGGTAAGCGGGACCTCGGCGGTTGGAATGAGATAGAGCCCCGCATCGAGATCGGCGAACATGGCGTCGGAGAATTTCGTGAGTTGACCGGTGCGCCACATCGTCTGTTGCGTTACCAGATAGGGCGGCGCAATTTCGACGTATCCACGCTCGGCTGCGCGATCGAGGAAGAATTGAGCGAGCCCCCGCGAGAGCCGCGCTCCGAGGCCACGTAACACCGCAAACCGGCTCCCCGAGAGCTTCGCCGCGCGTTCGAAATCGAGAATGCCGAGCTTTTCGCCGATCTCCCAATGAGGGCTCGGTGCGAACGGAAAGGTGCGCGGGGTTCCCCAGGTGCGCAACACGACGTTCGCCGATGCCTCGGCTCCATCTGGAGTGCTCTCGTCGACGATGTTCGGGGACTGCACCAACAGGTCGCGAAGCGGCGATTCGAGGGAATCGGGAGCGAGCGATTTCGCGAGGGCGTCGAGCGATGCAATCTCGCCGTCGAGCGCGGCGATCTGCGGGCGGAGCGTTGCCGCCGCCGCCGCTCGGTCGCTCGCCTTTGCAATTTCGGCGCTGAGCCGATTTTTTTCGGCCTTTTTTGTTTCGAGATCCGTGAGGGCGAGGCGGTACCGTTCGTCGAGACGCAGAATCTCATCGACAAACGACGGATCGCTACCGCGCCGAATTGCGGAACGACGGATGCGGTCGGGATCGCGACGACAGAGAGTAATATCGAGCATGGAACTCCGCGCGGTTGGCTTCGATGAATCGCGACTCCTCGCGCCGGGGCGCGCGCTGGAGGTTTTTTTCGAGCGCGCATCGCTGCGGCAACCGCTTTGTGAGAGCGTCGAACTCGACGCTGCGCTCGGGCGGGTTTTGGCGGTTGAGGTGCGCAGCGAGCTCGCGATTCCGCCGGTCGCGCGTTCCTCAATGGATGGCTTTGCGCTAGCGGCGGCGAGCGCGCCGGGCAGGCTGCGTATCGTTGGTTCCGTCGAGATGGGGCGCCCGTTCTCGGGCCACGTCGGGGCTGGCGAGGCGGTCCGCATCCCCACGGGGGGCGTGCTTCCCGTCGGCTGCGACGCCGTGCTACCGATCGAGGAGGCCATCATCCGCGGCGACGAGCTCGAATGCGGAGCGGTGGAAAGCGGTGATGCGGTGACCCCACCGGGGAGCGACCTCCTCGCCGGAGAGCTCCTGATGCGCCCCGGTCGGCGGATCGCCGCCCCCGAACTCTCCCTGCTGGCGACCCTCGGGTACGCGCGGGTCGAGGTCTTTCGCCGGCCTCGCGTCGGCGTGCTTTCCAGCGGCGACGAGCTGGTTGCCGTCGATCGCCGCCCCGAAGCCTGGCAGGTCCGCGACTCCAACCGATACGCCATCGCCGGGGCACTTCGGGCGATGGGTGCCGAGGCGGTCCACCTCCCGAGCATCGGCGACTCCCCCGGCGAATTGCTCGCCGCCCTGAGATCTGCGGTAGCGGAGTTCGACGCCGTCGTTTTGAGCGGAGGCTCCTCGGTCGGCGAACGCGACGAGACTCCGGCGGCGGTCGCGGCGCTCGGATCGCCCGGTGCGATCGTCCACGGCCTCAAGGTGAAGCCGGGAAAGCCGACGCTGCTGGGGGCGGTCAGCGAGATTCCGATTCTGGGCCTTCCCGGCAATCCGAGCTCCTCGCTCCTGATCCTCGATGCGGTCGGCGGCCCGATTCTCGCGCGGCTCTGCGGTGTGGAGAGGAGCTCGGTACCCTTCTCGGCGCGTCTTGAGGCCCCGGTGCGCAAGCGCCTCGGCTGGACCTGGTATCTCCCAGTCGCGCTGCGGCAAGGGCCCGGCGGCCTTCTCGCACAACCTCTCGCCCTACGTTCGTCGATGACGAGCCTTGCCGCCCGCTCGGACGGCTACCTCGCCCTCGGTGAAGAGATCGAGACGCTCGCGGTTGGGGAGCGGGTCGACATCTATCGCTACGCTCATGGAGGACCTCCCACCGCGTGATTCGGCCGAACTCAACGATCGACGCGATCTCTGCGGGCGAGCCCTTTATCGGGCCCGAGCGCATCATGCGCGAGCGAGGGCTCGA
>JABEUW010000133.1 GCA_013043945.1 Vulcanimicrobiota bacterium
CCCTGCGTAATCGAACTCCGCGGCCTGACCGATCACGATCGGTCCGGAGCCGATGACAAGAATATTCCGGCGCATGCTAGGGAAGGCGGATTGGCTTCAAACGGTCGAGAGTCCTGGAAGCGCTCCCCGGATGCTCGATCTTACGGCTGAAGTCGCACGCGCACCCAACCATCGCGCTCGCGTTGGTAGCGGAGGCGATCGTGCATGCGATTGGTTCGCCCTTGCCAGAATTCCATCGAGCGCGGGACGATGAGAAAGCCTCCCCACGAGTGCGGCCGTTCGATCTCCTCCTCGGCGAAGCGCTCCTCGAAGTGCGCCATCCGTTCGTCGAGCACGGTACGCGACTCTACCGGTTCGCTCTGCTCCGAGGCCCACGCGGCGAGCCGATGGCCGCGCGGACGCGACGCAAAATAGAGATCGGACTCGTCTTCGTCGATGCGCTGCACGTCGCCCTCGATACGAACCTGCCGCTCGAGCGCCGCCCACCAAAAGGTCGCAGCGGCGACCGGGCGAGCGATCAACTCGCGCCCCTTCCGGCTATCGTACGACGTAAAAAAGCGAAGCCCCCGGTGATCGAGGCCGCGCAAAAGGACGATCCGCAGGCTCGGGCGCCCTTCCTCGCCGACGCTCGCGAGCGCCATCGCGTTCGGTTCGGCGATCTGCGGGTGCGCTGCGTAGGCTTCGTCGAGCCAGCGTTGCAGCTCGACGATCGGATCGTCGGCGAGTTCGCTCTCGCGAAGTTCGCCCCGTTCGTACGACGTGCGGCTCGAGGAAATCTCTTTCACGGTACCCTTCCCAATCCCAGTGCGGCGAGAGCGGCGAGCGCGAGCAAGAGCGCTCCCACGAATGCCGTGCCTAACGAAACGTCGACACTCTTTCGTTCGAACGACGTGACGCGCCCCAAGGCGCCGAGCGCTCCGCGCAGTTCCGAAGCATTCTCGACGCGCACGAATCGCCCCCCGCTCGCGCGAGCATAGGCGCGAAGCGCCGCTTCGTCGATCCCCGCGGCCTCGCTCGTCCCCGGTATCAGGGAGCCCGAATTCGTGCCAATGCCGACGGTGTCGACCTTAATGCCGCGTTCGCCGAGTGAGGATGCCGCGGCGAATGGATCGATGCCGGTATTATTCACGCCGTCGGTGACCAACACGACGGTACGCGGCCCCCGCTGCCCGAGGAGCGAACCGGCGAGTGCGAGTGCATCGCCGATCGCCGTTGGGCCATTGGGTGCGGGAAGCGTATCGAGCGCCGCAATCGCCGTCGAGTGCCGCGCCGTCAGCGGCTGCACCACCGATGCAGCTCCCGAGAATGCGACGACGGCGACGCGCTCGCCGCTCGCCATCTCCTGAATGAAGCGCGTCGCCGCGGCGCGCGCTGCGAGTGCGCGCGTCGGCACGATATCGGTCGAGGCCATCGACCCCGAGGTGTCGATGCAGAGAACGACCGCACCGTCGTGGATCGGCACCGGCAACATGAGGTGTGGCCGCGCGAGCGCGATCCCCGCCAAGGCGAGCCCCACAATCCATACCGCGCGCAGCAGAGCGCTCGGAAGGTCGCGCTCGCCGAGCGTGCGCCGAAGAAAGGCAAGATCGGAGTATGCGAGATCGCGCGCATCGCGGACGCGCCGCGCTCGCTCGAGCGACCAGATGCCGAACGCCACGAGCAGTGCCGCGACGAGCAAGAATGCCGGCGAACCGAGAGTCAATCGAACGCTCCCCTCGGAATGCCGAAGGCCTCCGCGAGCGCCCCCACTCCATCGCTCTCGTCGAGAATACCGGTCCGCCAGCCACAACGACGGAGGCGCCGCAGCAGCCCCTCTTCACGCTCGATGCTCGCGCGCCGATATGCATCGCGCTCGCGTCGCCCGAACCAGCGTAGCAGCCGCTCCCCGCTCTCCACATCGACGAGTTTCGCAAAGCCGTGAAGCGGAAAATCCTCCAGCCACGGATCTCGAGCGAGACAGAACGTTCCATCGAAACGCCGAGCGATCTCGGCGAGCCGCACATCGTCGCAACGCTCCGCGGCAGAGGCATCGGTGACCACGAGGAGCGCGGCTCCTCGCGGTAAGGTCGCTCCGGCGATATCGAGCAACGCATTGGGATCGAACGCGCCCTCCGGCTCTCCGCGCAACGCCTCTCGTGCGAGCGCCGCACCCTCGCGTCCCGCGCGCGCTCGCTCCGGAACCGGCCCGTGCGCGAGGATCGCTATCGCACGATCTTCACCCGAGCCCGCGCCGAACCAGGCTGCGATCGCATCGTCGGCTGCCTCTGCGAGTGCGCGCCGGCGACCGAGCGACATCGATCGCGAGCGATCGCAGATGGCGGCGAAGACGAGCGCGATATCCTCGAGCATCACGCGCGTTTGCAACACCCCACTCCGCGCGGTCGCCGCCCAATCGATACGCCGCGTATCGTCTCCGGCAACGTATCCGCGCAACTGCGCGAATTCGTACCCATCTCCTCGCGAACTCGTCGGCGAACCGCCTCCGAACAGACGCGGACGATGACGACCCCGAAGAAGCGCCTCGCGCAACGTCACGGCACGCGAACGCCCGCGATCGTGCGCGCGATCCACAATGTCGGCGAGAGCCCCTCCAAGGAGAGGCGATGCGTAAAGGCGATGCGATGTCGTAATACCGGAAGGGCGACGCTACGAATATCGTCGGGTTCTACATAGTCGCGTCCACGCAGTAGGGCCCGAGCGCGCGCACAGTTGACCAATGCTAAACTCGCGCGAGGGCTCGCTCCGCTGGCGACGTAGGGCGACTCTTGGCGCGTTGCCATGACGAGATCGACGACGTATCGGTGTAATTTCATATCGACGTGAACCGCGCGAGCCTGCGCGCGCCACCTGGCGACATCCTCGAGCGTTGCCACCCGTTGAGGAAGCGGGGTCTGCGCGAATGCATAACGATCGAGGATCTCGAGCTCTTCTTCTTCGCTTGGATATCCGAGATCGATTTTTAACAAAAAGCGATCCATCTGCGCGAGCGGCAACGCGTACGTGCCGTCGTTATCGAGCGGATTCATCGTCGCGAGAACGACGAACGGATCGGGCAGGGCGTGGCTTTCGAGCCCGATCGTTACTTGACGCTCTTGCATCGCCTCGAGCAGAGCGCTCTGCACCTTCGCCGGAGCGCGGTTGATCTCGTCGGCGAGAACGATATTGGCAACGATCGGTCCGAGGACGGTGTCGAAGCGAGAGCTTTGCTGATCGAAAATGCGCGTTCCCACGATATCGGCCGGTAAGAGGTCGGGGGTAAACTGAATGCGTTTGAACGTTGCGTCCAACGATGCGGCGAGCGCTCGACACGCTAACGTCTTGGCGATCCCCGGCGGCCCCTCTAACAGGGCATGCCCGTCGGCGATTAAGGCCAGTGAGAGGCCCTCGATCGCCGCATCCTGCCCGACGATCGTCGACTTGAGGGCTCGTTCGACATCGCGAGGAGTCGCGCTCATTGTAGAACCTCCGCGAACGCGGCGTCGCACGTTCGAATAGCACTTTGCAAGTCGTCATCGGTGGTAAAGGCCGCTCGCTCCAGCGCTCGCAGGAGCGGCATGAGGTCGCGATCCGTATCGTGGAGCCGTTCGAGTACGTCGGAGAGCGTCTCACGTGCGTTCGCGCCGACGAGCGAACGCACGGCGACGCGAACCGAACGCACGACCGCGCGCGTCGGCTCCGCTCGCAGAACGAGCGCTGCGTCGCGCAAACGTTCGTTGCGCGTTTGCTCCTCGACCGGTGCCGCAACGGCGATCGGCGCGACCTCGATCGGTTCGACGCGCGGAGATCGACGACGATAGAGGAGTCCGAGCGCCACCACACCGGCGAGAGCCAACAGCCCCCCGGTTACCAGCACCGTTCGCTCCAGGATGGGAACGATATTCCCGACCGCGCTTCCGAGCGTCGCAAACGGCTGCAGCGCCCCCCCGCGCACGACGATCGTCAGTGCGTTACTGGAATATTGCTCCGCTTCTCCGGTCCGTGCGTCGATTGCATCGAGCGTCGCCGGAGCGAGTTCGATCGGTCCCGTTCGCTGTGCGCGCACGGTCAAGGTTTCGCGATAGATGCTCTCACCGTTCGCGTGGGAGATCGAGCGTTCGTCGCCGCGTAATTCTAACTGCGAGAGAATCGGGAGGGTTACCGTGTCGATGCGGCGGACGTTTCCGCGAACCGTTAGAACGATCGTCAGGGCGAAGGCGCGATCGATCGTCGGCGATACCGGCTGCGCCGACATCGTAAAACGTTCGACATTCAAACGCGGGAGACTCTGTGCGGCGCTTACTTGCGGCAACAGCAAACACGAGAGCGCCGCAACGGCGATACCGAGTTTTACGCGAACGCGCGAGCGCGATCTAGCCACGTTGCAAAGAGCCGCTGTGCATCCCGAGGCCCCGGCGAGGCTTCGGGATGAAACTGTACGGCTTCGATCGGCATCGTACGATGTGCGAAGCCTTCGTTCGTGCCGTCGTTGAGATTGGTCATCGTTGCTTCGAGTTCGTCGGGGAGTGAACTCGCATCGACGGCATAGCCGTGATTGTGTGCCGTTACGATCACTTCGTCGCGACGCAGATCCTTGACCGGTTGGTTCCCGCCGCGATGCCCGTACGGCAATTTGTAGGTGCGCGCACCGTAGGCGAGCGCGAGCAATTGATGGCCGAGGCAGATGCCGTAGAGTGGAACCTGGCCCAGTAACGAACGAAGCGTTTCGATCGTCGACGCGAGGTCGGTGGGGTCCCCGGGCCCCGGTGAGACGAGCACCATTGCGGGATCGTTCGCAAGAATCTCTTCGGCAGTCGCGTCGAAGGGAACGACGGTCACCTCTGCGCCGAGTGCCGCCAGGTCGCGCAAAATTGCGCGCTTCACCCCGCAATCGACCAGCGTTACCCGCGTGCCGCCGCGGAGCCCCTCGACGTGCGCCACGCGCGCGGCGACGCTCGGCACGAGATCTTTGGTCGTCGCACTCCGCACGAACTCCGATAAACGCCGTTCGGCAGCGAGGATCTCCTGGGCGCCGACCGCGAGCGCGGCCCAGATCGTTCCATGCTCGCGTAAGGCGATCGTAATCGCCCGCGTATCGGCCTCGACCATCGTCGGAACGCGTTGAGCGTCGAGCCAAGCGGGCAGCGATTCTTTCGACAGATAGTGCGAGGGATGGTACGAGATCCGCTTGACGATAGCGCCGGCGACGCAGGCGCGCCCGTATTGGGCAGCGCTGCCGCTGATCCCATAGTTTCCGATCATCGGGTAGGTGAAGGTCAGGAGTTGCCCGGCATAGGAGGGATCGGTGAGCGCCTCTTCATAGCCCGTCATTCCGGTATAAAAGACCGCTTCTCCGAGCGCGGTTCCGGTACTCGCGAGCCCAACGCCGTCGAAGCGCGAACCGTCGGCGAGAAAGAGAGCGGCGGGGTGAGGCATCGTCACAGAGGGTTTGGCAAACCGAAGCTCGATCCCTCGGCGGTAATGGACTGGCATTTTACGGCGACGGCGTTCGCCACCGCATTTACCATCGTGGATCCTCTGGGCATGATCCCCTTTACGATGGCGACCACCGCCCATCTACCGCGCGAGAAACGCGGCCGGATCGTCGACCAGGCGGTTCTCGTTGCAGCGGTCGTCATGGCGGCGATGGGGCTCGTCGGCCCTGCGGTGCTCTCCTATCTCGGCATCACGCTCCCGGCATTCACGATTGCCGGCGGGATGCTGCTCTTTCTCATCGCGATCGATATGCTCTTCGCGCGCCCGACCGGAGCACGCGGTACCGAGGACGAGGAGCGCGCTGCGAGCGCCGCCGAGAACCCGGCCGTCTTTCCGCTCGCGATTCCGATGATCGCGGGGCCGGGGACGCTGGCAACCGTCCTCCTCCTCGTTAGTCTCGCCGCCGGCTCGCCGACACGAATTCTCTCGACGATCGTCGCCTATGCCGCCGCACTCGTCGTGACCTGGCTCTGCATGCGCGGAGCTGCGCGCTTTCTCCATCGCATCGGCACGACCGGAATTCACGTCGTATCGCGCGTCCTCGGTATCGTGCTCGCGGCGCTCGCCGTTCAATTCGTCATCAACGGTCTATTGCAGACGCCGCTCTTCCACCACTAGGCTCGGTTCGGAGGATCCTCTGCTCGGTACGCGATGCGTCCGGCGACCACCGTCGCTTCGATACGCCGTGGAAGCTCCCAGCCTTCAAACGGGGTCGCGCGCCCCTTCGATGCAAAAGCCGAGGAGTCGACGCGCCACGCTCGCTCTGAAAACATCGTTATATCAGCAGGCGCTCCGATCGCGAGGCTTCCCCCGGGGAGCTGGAGCAGCTCGGCCGCACGCGTACTGCAGAGTGCGACGAAATCGATCATCGCCAGATCGGGAAGTGCGCGTGCGTATGCGCCGACCGCGATCTCCAAACCGCTGAAGCCGACCGCGGCGCGAGCGAGATCGCCGCTCTTCTCCGCATCGGTATGCGGTGCGTGATCGCTGGCAAAGAAATCGATCGCTCCATTACGGACGGCATCTCGTAACGCTCGCGCATCGGCAGCGCTCCGCAGCGGCGGATTGACCTTCGCACGCGCGCCCAATTCTTCGATCGCTTCATCGGTGAGCAACAGATGATGCGGCGTGACCTCGCAGGTGACGCGAGCGTTGCGCTCGCGCGCCCACGCGACCAATTCCATGCTCCGAGCGGTCGAAAGGTGCGCGACGTGCAGGCGCGCTCCTACCTCGAGGCCGATCACGAGATCGCGCGCCACGATACTCTCCTCGGCCGAGGCGGGGCTACCGAGCAGCCCGAGCCGCCGAGAGACGACTCCCTCGTTCATCACGCCGTCGCCTTTGAGGGCGGCATCTTCGGCATGCACGATTGCGAGGCGGTCGAGCGGTGCGAGCGCGCGCATCACGTCGCGCATCACTCGCGCATCGGCGACCGTACTGCCGTCATCGGAGAACGCCACCGCTCCCCCTCGCACGAGCGATCCATAATCGAGGATATCGCGACCCGCTCGCGCTCGCGTCATCGCCGCAATCGGAAAGATGCGAGCGAGAATTCCGCGTTCGCGATTCGGGTGAGGAAACGACACCCGCGCCAGCATCTCGAGATCGTCGATTGCCGGTTCGGTATTGGGCATCGCGCAAAGGGTGGTAAAGCCGCCTCGCACCGCAGCAGCGCTCCCCGAAGCGAGCGTCTCTTTCGCTTCGAATCCGGGCTCGCGTAGGTGGACGTGGGCGTCGATGAATCCCGGCGCGACCACCCACCCTCCTGCGTCGATCGTCTCTTCGCCGGCGCGCGCGCGGAGGTGCTCGCCGATCTCGACGATCCGTTCGCCTTCAACGCGAAGATCGCGCAGGGCGTCGATGCGCTGTCGCGGATCGACGATGCGACCACCTCGTACGAGCATCGCCTACCAGCCGCGTACGAGGTGATGGAGCAACGAGGCCCGCACGAGCACGCCGTTGCGCACCTGCTCGCGATAGCGCCAACGAGCATCGAGGGTGACGGCATCGACGATCTCAACTCCGCGATTATAGGGGCCCGGATGCAGGATCGGCGTGCGCGCGCCGAGCCGCGCGAGACGGGCGTCGTCGAGCTGATAGGCAGCGATATAGGCGGCGTCGTCCATCGGCATCTTTTCGAAGCGCTCTCGCTGAACGCGCAGCATGACGAGCGCATCGATATTTCGCAGCACGCCATCGAAATCGCGAACGATCTCGACATCGGGTGGAACGTCTGCGTCGGTGAGAAAGCCCTCCGGGCCGACAGCGAGAACCGTCGCGCCATAGCGGCGCAAAAGTCGCATGGAGGAATGGGCGACGCGACTATGCCGTATATCGCCAACGAACGCGATCGTTCGGCCGCGCAGATCATCGAGTAGGTCGCGCAACGTAAAGGTATCGAGTAACGCCTGCGTCGGGTGCGCGTTCGTCCCGTCACCCGCGTTGACGGTACAGCCATCGAATGCCGCAGCGAGTTCGGCGACGGCACCGGAGAGCGGATGGCGAGCGACGAGCACGTCGATTCCTAACGCACGAAGCGTCACCGCGGTGTCGTCGAGCCGCTCGCCCTTCGTCGCGAGGCTCAGTTGTGCGGGAGTGAGGTTGACGACGTTTCCTCCTAGGCGGAGTTGCGCGCACTGAAAGGAAACGTGCGTTCGCGTGCTCTGCTCGAAAAAAAGATTCGCACAGAAGCGCCCGTCGAGGGAGCGCGGGGCCGGACGCTGTGCGAATTCTCGCGCGAGGGCGAAGAGGACGTCGATCTCCTCGTTCGTGAGATCGTCGATATCGAGAAGGCTACGCGTCGTCGTCAACGAGCAAAACCTCGTCGGTCGGGGCTGGCACCGGATTCAACGTTACGACCACGCGTTCGCGACGGCTCGTCGGAATCCGTCGCCCGACGTAATCGCCCTGGACCGGCAACTCCCGTAACCCACGATCGACCAAGACGCAGAGGCGAATCGCCGAGGGGCGGCCGAGATCGATCAGCGCATCGAGCGCGCTGCGTACCGTGCGCCCGGTAAAGAGCACGTCGTCGACGATCACAATCGAGCGCCCGTCGACGGCATCGGGGATCTGCGATTCGGGGAGTGCGTGAACCACGTTATCGTCGCGATAGAGGTTGACGTTGAGATAGCCCAGTGTCGGCGCGACGCCGCTGATGCGTTCGATATGCGCGGCGAGCCGCTGTGCGAGTGCCTCACCGCCTCGGCGAATCCCGAAGAGTTCGATCCCCTTACGCGCATCCTCCGGCTCCAAAATTTCGTGCGCGAGGCGCGCGATGACGCGTTCGATCTCCTCGGCGCCGACGAGTCGCCGACTACGTGCACTCATAACCCTGCCTCCATCGCCGCGAGCGCTTCACGCGCACGCCGCAGATCGCTACGATATCCATCGAGTTTCGCGCGCTCGGCGCTTACGACCTCGGCGGCCGCTCGCGCCACAAAGGCCTCGTTCGCCAGCTTCTTCTCCGAGCGGGCGACCTCAGCGAGCAGGCGATCCACCTCGCGCCGGTAGCGCTCCCTCATCAGCTCCCGCGGCGCCTCGACGCTCACCGCATCGAGCGCTGCGATCGCGTCTCCCGCGACCTCATCGCTCGCGATGCCGGTCGCAACGCCGTAGTGGAGGAGCAGCGCGCGAAGCTCGTCGGGAAGATTCTCCGGAATGCGAACGTTCATCGCGCCTCGTGGGGGCAAGCCGTAGGTCACCCGGTCGTTGCGAAGCCGCTCGATACAACGTTGTAACGCTTCAAATTCGGCGATCGCCGCCGCGTCTTCGCCGCATTCGAAGGCATCGGGCCATGCGGCGGTTACGATGCTCTCCCCATCGTGCGGCAGTGCTTGCCAGACTTCTTCGCTGATAAAGGGCGCGATGGGGTGTAAGAGACGCATCGAGGCGTTGAGCACGTAGGAGAGCACCGATGCTCGCGTCGCTCGTGCGTCGGGCATCTTCGTCGCTTCGATATACCAATCGCAGAGTTCGTACCAAACGAATCGCCAGATCGTTTCGACGGCATTCCCGAAATCAAAGCTATCGAAGAGCGCGCTCGTTCGCTCGATCGTCGCCCGCAAACGCGCCACGATCCAACGATCCGCGAGCGTTCGCGCGGCGGGCGCCGGCAACTGCATCGCGCCGGGAAGCCCTTCGGGCAGGGCGCGTGCGTAGCGTAATGCGTTCCAAATTTTGCTATTAAAGTTGCGCGCTTCTTCGCAACGCGACTCCTGAAAACGAATCTCCTGCCCTTCCAAGCGCATCTGTCGGAGGACGCCGACACGGAATGCATCGGCGCCGTACTTCGCGACCAGATCCATCGGGTCGATCGCATTTCCGAGCGATTTGCTCATCTTCCGACCCTGCGCGTCAAAGACCAACGGGGTCACGAAGACGGTCGGGAACGGCAAGCGATCGAGCAAATGTAGGCCCATCATCACCATCCGCGCCACCCATAAAAAAATGATCTCGCCACCGGTAATGAGGACGCTCGTCGGATACCAACGATCGAGCTCGGGCGTCGATTCCGGCCAACCGAGAATCGAAAAGGGCCAGAGACCGCTGCTAAACCAGGTATCGAGCGTATCGGGATCGCGCGTTAAGGGAGCGCCGGCATGTTCGCGTTCTGCAATCTTCGTCGCCTCTTCTTCATCGTGCGCGACGACGATCGAACCGTCGGGAGTATACCAAACCGGCAACCGGTGCCCCCACCATACCTGCCGCGAGATGTTCCAGTCGCGAATCTGCTCGAGCCATTGTTCGTAGGTGCGTCCGTAACGCTCCGGCACGAAGCGCAGTCGCCCCTCGCGATACGCTGCGAGCGCAGGCTTTGCAAGCGATTCCATGCGCACGAACCATTGCAGCGAGAGCATCGGCTCGACGACCTCGCCGCTACGCTCGCTTCGCGCGATCGCCATGCGATGCGGCCGTTCTTCGAGCAACGCCCCCGATTCGCGAAGATCGGCGAGAATACGCTCGCGCGCGACGTAGCGGTCGAGCCCGAGATACGCTCCGACCTCGATCTCGGCATCGGTGATCCGCGCCTGAAGGTCGAAAATCGAGGGCATCGCTAAATCGTGACGACGACCGATCTCGTAATCGACGGCGTCGTGCGCCGGGGTAACTTTCACCGCTCCCGTTCCGAAGCTCGGGTCGACGGCATCGTCGGCGATGACCGGAATGGCGCGCGCCGTCAACGGCATGAGCACGCTCGTGCCGACGAGTGCGGCGTAGCGCGCATCCTCGGGATGTACGGCGATCGCCACATCGCCGAGCATCGTTTCGGGGCGCGTCGTCGCAACGACGAGGCCATCGCCTCCGTCGAGCGTGCGGTAACGAACGAACCAGAGCGTTGCATCGCACTCGTCGCGATCGATCTCCGCATCCGAGAGCGTGGTCTGCGATTTCGGGTCCCAGTGAATCAAACGTTTGCCGCGATAGATGAGCCCTTCGCGATAGAGCCGCACGAACGCACTGCAGACTGCGGCCGAGAGCCCTTCGTCCATGGTAAAGCGCGATCGTTCCCAATCGGGGCCGAAACCCAAGGTGCGAAACTGTCCTTCGATCGTCCCACCATACTGGTTCGCCCACTCCCACGCACGTTCGAGATAGCGCGCGCGTCCGAGCGATTCGCGACTCTCGCCGCTTTTTGCGAGTTCCCGCACGAGCACCGATTCCGTCGCAATCGCGGCGTGGTCGGTGCCGGGTAGCCAATCCGCATTATCTCCCAACATGCGGTGGTAGCGCGTGAGAATATCCATCGGCGTATAGGTCGAGCCATGCCCCAAATGCGCGCGCCCGGTGACGTTGGGCGGAGGCATCGCAATGATGAAGGGTGGCCGTGCGGGATCGGGTTCCTCGTGGAAGAGTCCCTTTCGCTCCCACCATGCATAACGCGATGCTTCGACGCGCTTCGGATCGTAGGTAGCCGGTAATTCCTCGTTCTTCATCGTTTCTTTATAATACGCCGTCGACCAACATCGCTTCGAGTGAGCGATTCCGTCCCTCGACTCCGTACCGCAGCCACCAGAGGAGCGCGATCGAGCCGACGGCAAAAATCACCGCCATCGCCACGAAGACCGGGGCGACGCCCGCACGCGCGAAGAGCGCGTAAAATGCCAGGGGTGCGGCGATCGCGCCGACGCGCCCGACCGCTACCGAGAGACCGATCCCCGTCGCGCGAAGGTGCGTCGGAAAGAGCTCGCTCGTAATAACGTACGCTCCCGATCCGACCCACGCGCTGAAAATACTAAAGACCGCAAAAGAGGCAACGAAGCTTCCCGTACTCCCTAAGCCGAGCGCGAGCGCTAACGAACCGAGAGCGGCGAGCGTAAAACCGAGCAACATCGTCGGACGCCGCCCCCAGCGATCCATCAACAGCGAGGAGACCACCTGCCCGGTGAGGCCACAGAACGCACCCAACAAATAGAGCAGCGGAATCTGCTGCCCGTGCATGCCGACCGCTGGAAAGATCGCGATACCCGCGATGGCGAGAATGCCGTAATACGGCATCACTTGCGCAAGATTTACGACGAACGCAAAGACGAGACGTCGCGGCGTCGCGCGGAAGAGCTCGGCGATCTGCCCGAAATATCCCTTTGCGGGCAGCAACGGCGTAAACTCGATGGGAAGATCGGGGTCGACGACGCTCGTGGCGCCGCTTGCCGCTTCGACGACCGCCACGATATCGCGCGCCTCGGCGATTCGCCCGCGAGCGAGCAACCAGCGAGGCGACTCCGGCACGAAACGACGGACGATCAGCACGCCGATCGCCAGCAGCGCTCCAAACCAAAATACGAGTCTCCAGGTCGCGCCACCCACGTTCCCAAGTGCGTAGAGCGCGATACTTGAGGCGGCGATCGCCCCGATATTCCAAGATGCGTTGATCAAACCATCGGTGCGTCCGCGAAAACGAGCCGGAACGAACTCGTCGATCGCACAATTAATCGCCGAAAATTCTCCCCCGATACCGATGCCGGTAAGAAAGCGAAAGAACGCGAGTGAAACGTAATTCCACGAGAATCCGGTGAGGATGGTCGCAACTGCATAGATCGCGAGCGTGACCATAAAGAGTCGCTTGCGCCCGAGACGATCGGCGAGTTCGCCGAAGACCAAGGCGCCGACGAGCATGCCGATGGTATAGATCGGGTTGACCCACGCCGCCAGGCTCGCGCTGAAATGCAAGTGTGCGGCGATGCTCGAGAGCACCGGCCCCACGATCGCGGTCTCGAACCCATCGAGTACCCATGCGATGCCGAGAGCGACGGCGATGCGCGTGTGCATCGGCGACCATGCGAGCGAGTCGAGGCGCGACAGTAACGTCGGTTTCGAAGGCGACGGCGCGGCGGTTGTGGAGGGCACGGCGCGCACTGTTGTCTGCGCGCGCGCGAATCGCCTGCAGGCAGGGGCGTAGGCGCGCTCGAAGCGCGCGACGATGCGCATGCCGACGATCTTGCTGACGAACGACGACGGAATCGGTTCGCCCGGCTTAAAAGCACTCGCGCGCGCGCTCGCCGAGATCGCCCGAATCGTCGTTGTCGCCCCCGACGGCAACCGCAGCGGGGTCAGCCATGCGATTACGACCGGCGACTCCGTCGGGATCGCTCCCTATCACGGTATCGACGGCGTTCGCGCGTATGCATGTACGGGAACCCCTGCCGACTGTGCGGTGATCGGCATCGGCGAGCTCTGCGAGGGGCGCCCCGACCTCGTCGTCAGCGGAATCAACGACGGCCCCAACCTTGCCGACGACGTGAACTATTCGGGCACCGTCGCCGGCGCGGTCGAAGCGGTCCTTCTCGGGGTTCGCGCGCTCGCCGTCTCGCTCGCGAGCGACCCCGACGACCCATCGATGCCGCGCCGCTGGGAGAGCGCCGCCGAGCAGGCGCGACTCATCATCCCGCTCGCCCTCGCGGAGTTGCCGCCGGAGCGGTACTGGAACGTCAACGTCCCCAACCTCGCTCCCGAAGAGTTGCTCGGGTTCCGCTTTACCAACCTCGGACGCAAACGCTACGGGGATACCATCGCTCGCACCGACGAGCGGCGCGACGCACGCTACTTCCGGGTCTGGAATCTCCCCGGCCGCAGCGATAGCGAGGACCCCGATTGCGACATCGGCGCCGTCCTGCGCGGCTACGTCAGCATCACCCCGATCGCCATCGACCGGACCGATCGCGCGGAGCTCAACCGTTTGCGGCTCGCTCCGGTTCCAGGGGTATGAAGCAGTACTTTACCGTCGGTGAATCCGCGCCGCTCGAGCTCTTTGCCGAGCCCATTGAGCTCCCCGCGCTCATCGTGTGGCCGCGACATACCGGTTGAACGTTTTTTGGAGAACCGCTCGCGCAGTTGCGTGAGTCCGAAAAGAACCCTCGTACCGAGCACGTTTATATCGTCGTCGCCGCCGACGCAGCGAGGACCGAAGAACTCTGCGCCAACTATGGCGTTGCCGGAGCCTGCATCGCCGATCCGGAGCGGCTCACGCACCGTGCCGCGCGGCTACGCCCGGCATCGATCCTCACCTTCTTCTCGCGCGACCTCATAGGGAGAGCACTCGAGAATCGCCGAGCCGGCTTCCGCCAAAACTGGGCAAAAGCACGGCTGGACGATTTAGGGCGCGTCCCCGGTGCGATGCGCATCGACGCGAACGGCAAGGTCGCGTGGATCTATCGCGGGAGGCACGCCGGCGACCTTCCGTCGATCGAGGAACTGCTCGCTCGATAACGCCCGAGAGGCTACGCGGGCATCTCTTTCTGACGATCGCCGTAGATCAGCGTCGGCTGCTCGCGCTTTTCGACAACGTCTTTATTGACGACGCACTTCTTGACGCCGACCAGCGAAGGAAGATCGTACATAACGTCGAGCATGATTTCTTCGAGGATCGAGCGCAACCCGCGCGCGCCGGTCTTGCGCCCCTGAGCTTTCGTCGCGATTGAGACCAAGGCGTCTTTGGTGAACTGCAGATCGACCCCGTCCATCGCAAGGATGCGCTGGAATTGCTTGACGAGCGCGTTGCGCGGCTCGGTGAGGATGCGCCGCAATGTCAGATCGTCGAGTGCGTCGAGCGTAACGACGATGGGAAGGCGTCCGATAAACTCGGGAATGAGGCCGAATTTCAACAGATCTTCGGGAAGGAGCTGACCGAGCATCTTGCTCGCACGAGCGACGCGCTTGCTCTCTGGATTCGCGCGAAATCCCATATTGTTCGCGGCGACGCGCGATTCGACGATACGCTCCAATCCGTCGAATGCTCCGCCGCAAATGAAGAGCACGTTCGTGGTGTCGATCTGGATGAACTCTTGATGCGGATGTTTGCGCCCGCCCTGAGGAGGAACGTTTGCGGTCGTCCCTTCGAGAATTTTCAGAAGCGCCTGTTGCACGCCTTCGCCCGAGACGTCGCGCGTGATCGAGGGGTTCTCGCTCTTGCGGGCGATCTTATCGATTTCGTCGATATAGATAATACCGCGCTCCGCACGTTTGACATCGTAATCGGCGGCCTGGATGAGTTTGAGCAGGATGTTTTCGACATCCTCACCGACGTAGCCGGCCTCGGTGAGCGAGGTAGCATCCGCCATCGCGAGCGGAACGTCGAGAATTTTCGCAAGCGTTTGCGCGAGATAGGTCTTCCCCGAGCCGGTCGGCCCGACGAGAAGAATGTTCGACTTCTGGAGTTCGACCTCGTCCGCCCCGGCGCCGACGGGACCGGCGTTGATGCGTTTGTAATGGTTGTAGACGGCGACCGCGAGCGCTTTTTTCGCGCGGTCTTGCCCGATCACGTACGAATCGAGGATTTGATTGATCTCGCGAGGCTTCGGCAGGGTACGCAATCGCGAACTATCGTCGGCAGCCTTATAGAGCTCTTCTTCGATAATCTCGTTGCAGAGCTCGATACATTCATCGCAGATATAGACGCCGGGACCCGCTATCAATTTCCGCACGTTCTCCTGCGATTTTCCGCAGAAGCTGCACTTGAGTTGCCCCTTTTCATCCCCGAAACGAAACATGGCGGACGGGCGACCTCCC
>JABEUW010000134.1 GCA_013043945.1 Vulcanimicrobiota bacterium
ACCGATGGCTTCGCAGGAAGCGATTAAAGAACTCGGCACCAACGGCGGCGGCTTCGTCAACGCGAACTCGGCCTCGCCGAACGAAAACCCAACGCCGATAAGTAATGCACTCGAGATTCTGCTCATCCTCCTCATTGCCGCGGGCCTCACCTACACGTACGGCAAGATGGTCGGCGATACGCGGCAAGGCTGGGCGATTTTCACCGCGATGTTCGCGCTTTTCTGGGTCGGATTCACGATTATCTACCACGCCGAAGCGGCGGGGAACCCGCTCCTCCATCACCTGGCCGTTCGCGGCGGAAACATGGAAGGGAAAGAGACGCGCTTTGGCATCGCCGGCTCCTCGCTTTTCACCGCTGCAACGACCGGAACGTCGACCGGCGCGGTCAACGCATCGATCGATTCTTTTATGCCGATCGGCGGCCTCGTCGCACTCCTCAATCTCCAGCTCGGCGAGATCGCACCCGGTGGCGTCGGCAGCGGTCTCTATGCGATGCTGGAGTTCGTCGTGCTCACCGTCTTTATCGCCGGTTTAATGGTGGGCCGCACGCCCGAACTTCTCGGGAAAAAAATCGAACGGCGCGAGGTGCAGTTGGCGATCCTCGCGATTCTCGTCACGCCGATCTTCGTCCTCATACCGACGGCGATCGCAGCGCTACTCCCCGTCGGGAGTTCGACGCTTGGGAACGCCGGGCCGCACGGATTCTCCGAGATCCTGTACGCATTCTCATCATCGAACGCCAATAATGGGAGCGCATTTGCCGGCCTCGGCGGTGACCGCTTCTACTACATTGCCACCGGCATCTCGATGTTCTTCGGTCGCTTTTTTGTCGCCATCCCGATGCTCGCGCTCGCGGGTTCGCTCGCCGAAAAGCGACCGGTTGCGGCAGGGGCGGGTACGTTTTCTACCGCTTCCCCCACCTTTATTTTGTTGCTTTTAGGAACGATCCTTATCGTCGGTGCGCTCACCTTTTTGCCTGCCGACGCACTCGGGCCGATCGCCGACCACTATCTATTGCACGCCGGGAGAACGTTCTAATGCCCTCCAAGCACGTATCGCAACGACACGCGAAGGGGCGCCCGTTGCTCGAATCACGCATTCTTCGCACCGCACTACGCGATGCAATTTTCAAACTCGATCCGCGCGTCCAAGCCCGCAATCCGGTGATGTTCGTCGTCGAGATCGGCGCACTTCTTACCAGCATCTACTGGGCGCACGCGACCATCACCCGGAGCGGGTCGCCGGGCTTTGATTTCGCGATCTCCGCATGGCTCTGGTTCACGGTGCTCTTTGCCAACTTCGCCGAAGCGGTCGCCGAGGGGCGCGGGAAAGCGCAAGCGGAGCACCTCCGTCGCACAAAGAGCGATACCATCGCAAACCGGCGCACGCCGCAAGGCGAGATCGAATCGATCTCGGCGAGCACGCTACGGCGCGACGATTTCGTCGTGGTTCGCGCCGGTGAAGTCATCCCGGGTGACGGAGAGATCGTCGAAGGCGCGGCGACCGTCGATGAATCGGCGATCACCGGCGAATCGGCTCCGGTCGTGCGCGAAGCTGGCGGCGACCGGAGCGCGGTTACTGGCGGCACGCGCGTGCTCTCCGATGCAATCGTGGTGCGCATCGCGGCGAATCCCGGCGAGAGTTTCCTCGATCGCATGATCGCTCTCGTCGAAGGAGCGCAACGGCAAAAAACACCGAACGAGATCGCGCTCTCGATCCTCCTTTCGGCCCTTACGATCATCTTCGTCATCGTCGTGGCGACGCTCTACCCGTATTCCTCATTCGCCGGAGCGCATGCGAGCATCGTCGTCCTCGTTGCATTGCTCGTCTGCCTGATCCCAACCACCATCGGCGGCCTCTTAAGTGCGATCGGCATCGCCGGTATGGATCGCGTCATGCAACGCAACGTGCTGGCAACGAGCGGGCGCGCGGTGGAGGCCTCCGGTGACGTCGATACACTTTTGCTCGATAAAACCGGTACGATAACGCTCGGCAACCGTCAAGCCTCCGATTTGCTTGCGGCGGCGGGCGTCGAGGCCGAACGCGCCGCCCAAGCCGCGCTCCTCTCGTCGATCGCCGACGAAACCCCGGAGGGGCGTTCGATCGTCTCGTTCGCGCAGAACCTTCTTGGATCTACCGCGCCCAACGAGGTACCCGCGGGCACGCTCTTCGTGCCCTTTAGTGCCTATACGCGCATGAGCGGCGTCGATCTCCCCGACGGGACGAAAATTCGCAAGGGCGCCCCGGATTCGGTCCTCACTTGGTGCCGCGAATTCGGCACTCCTGATACAGCATTGATGGCCGATGTCGAGCGCGTTGCGCGGCGCGGAGAGACGCCGCTTTTGCTCGCCGTCGACGGGCGGATCGTCGCGTTGATCGCGTTGAAAGATATTCTCAAGCCGATGATGAGCGAACGCTTTGCTCGCCTTCGTGCGATGGGCATTCGCACCGTTATGATTACCGGCGATAATCCGCTTACCGCCGCAGCGATCGCCAAGGAGGCGGGCGTCGACGATTTCCTCGCCGAGGCGACCCCCGAAGCGAAAATGAATCTGATCAAACGCGAACAAGCGGCGGGGCGACTCGTCGCGATGACCGGCGATGGCACCAACGACGCCCCCGCTCTCGCGCAAGCCGACGTCGGCGTGGCGATGAATTCCGGTACGCAGGCCGCAAAAGAAGCGGCGAACATGATCGACCTCGATTCCGACCCGACCAAACTCATCGAAGTCGTCGAAATCGGAAAGCAGTTGCTTATGACGCGCGGCGCCCTCACGACCTTCTCTATTGCCAACGACGTTGCGAAATATTTTGCAATCCTGCCGGCGCTCTTTATTGCCGCCTATCCGCAAATGAGCGCTCTCAATCTCATGCATCTCGCTACACCGCAAAGCGCGATTCTCTCGGCAGTAATTTTTAACGCGCTCATCATCATCGCACTCATTCCGCTCGCTCTGCGCGGGGTACGATACGAACCGCGCGGTGCGGCCATTGCCTTACGCATGAACGTGCTCATCTATGGGCTCGGCGGCCTCATCGTGCCGTTCCTCGGCATTAAAGCGATCGACCTTTTACTTCAAGCCTTCCACTTGGTGGGGTAACGACGTGCATAGAACGCTCTTCACGGCTCTCCGAATGACCGCGATCTCGGTATTTCTCTTCGGAGTTCTCTATCCGATCGCGATATGGGGCCTCGCTCGCATCGCGTTTCCGTTCCAAAGTGCAGGTTCGCTCGTTCGAGTCAACGGCACCATCATCGGTTCGGCGATCGTCGGCGAGCGTTGGACGCAAGCGCGGTATTTCCACGGGCGCCCATCGGCTGCCGGGAAACTCGGTTACGATCCAACCGCGACCGGCGGATCGAATTTCGGACCTGATTCCAAAGCACTGCTCGCACGCGAAATTGCCGGTATCGCTGCGTTGCGCAAACAAAACCCGCTAAGCGCGGGTATGCCTCCCGTCGGACTGCTGGCCGCGAGCGGCAGCGGCATCGATCCCGATATCTCGCCCGCCGATGCGCGATACCAGGCGGCGCGTATCGCGGCCGCGCGGGCACTCCCGCTGCGGCGCGTGCTGGCCATTATCGCATCGCATATCGAAGCACGCACGTTCGGCTTTCTCGGCGAGCCGCGCGTGAACGTCCTGGCGCTTAACCTCGCGCTCGATCGCATCAGCGGCGCGTCAACACAATAAGTTCGCGCGCTCCGGCATCGAGAACGCGGCGTGCGAACGCATTGCGCTGCGGCCACCGCGGCCGGCGTAACGTCGTCGCAACGGCGACCACCGTCTCGGGCACCTGTCTCGCAAGTTCGATAATTCGACGCGGAGCTGCCGCAGTCGTCTCTTGCTGCCAACCAGCACGTTGCCGGTGCGCTTCGCGTTGCAACGCGGCGATCAGCTCCGGGTCGGCGGCATCACGCGGCTCGAGAATCATCGCTACGGAAAACTCTACGCCGAGCCGCGCCGCGACCTGGCTGCAACGCCGAATCAACGCTTCATCTTCGCGGCGAGGACCGACGCAGAGCAAAAGACGTTCGAACGGCACGCGATGCCGTTCGCGGCTTCGCGCCCGCGCCGCCTCGCGCAAGGCGATCTCGCGTAACGCGGTGAGGTTCTCGACGCTGAAAAATACCGCTAGAGCGCGTTCGGCGCGTTCGCGCGGATAGATCTTCCCATCGCGCATGCGCTCGCGCAACGTGTGCGACGAGACGTCGATGAGAATAACCTCATCGGCAAGCGAAAGAATACCGTCGGGAAGCGTTTCCCGTACGCGCGTTTTGGTCAAGCGAAAAATGGTATCGTTGAGCGCTTCGAGATGTTGGACGTTGAGCGTCGTGAGGACGTCGATGCCGCTTCGCAAAATAGCGAGCACGTCTTCATAGCGTTTTTGCGAGGTGAGGCTTGGCGCATTGGTATGGGCGAGTTCGTCCACGAGCGCTACCTGAGGATGGCGGGCGATCGTCGCCTCTCGATCGAGTTCTTCGTAGCGGATACCGTCTTTTGAAACGATTTTTCGCGGCAACACCGAGATCCCTTCGAGCATCCGTTCGGTCTCCGCGCGGCCGTGCGTCTCCACGAATGCGGCGACGACATCGACACCGTCGTCGAGCAGTTGGTGCGCGCGATCGAGCATCGCATAGGTTTTTCCCGAGCCCGCCGCCGCCCCGAGATAGACGGTCAGACGTCCGTAGCGCTCGCTGGAGCCACCGAGGTGTTCCTCGAGTTGGCGCGGCTCGACCGGATCAGCGAGAAACGACTGTTCGGGATCGATCACGAAGACATCGCGCTCGAGTGCGTGGTTGACGATGCGTCGCGCGAAGGCACCGCGTGGAACGATCAACAACGATGCGCGGACGCGCTCGAGATCGATAGTTGCGGGATCGATCGGTTCGCTCAAAAGCTCCGCATTGTTTCGCCGTGCCGCATCGTTTAGGTCGGCAATATCCGCGTCGCCGAGCGGGCGCACCTCGAGCGCTAGATCCAGAGCGTCGGCGACGGCAGCAGATCGCTCGACATACGCTTGAGCGGACGGTATCGCCGGTACGAACGTCACGGCCGTCGATACGCGTTCGGCGGAGACGCTGGGAACGGTGACCGAATCGACGGCGTGGAGCAGGAGCTCGCGAAGTATTTGCAACGTCCGTTCAGAGAACGTTCGCTCTAATGCGGTATCGACATCGGCTTCGCGAACGATCTTTCCCGATCGCAAACGGCTTCGCACCAAGCGCGGTGAAACATCGAGTGCGACGACCTCATCGGCGGAGGCGAGAAAGCGGTCGGGAACGAGCGCACGCAAAGGGAACCCGGTCAGGCGCTCGGCAACTGGGGCAACGCTTTCGAGATGCGCGACGTTGAGCGCACAGATGACCGTAATGCCTGCATCGCGTAGCGCGATTGCCTCCTCCCAGCGATTCGCATACGGGGATCCGGGCAACGTAACGTGCGCGACTTCATCGAGCGCGAGTACGGCAGGTTTACGCGCAAGTGCGGCGGCAAGATCGAAGTCCTCGAACCATCTTCCGTTGCGTTCGACCCGACGCGGCGTTAGGCGCGGGACGCCCTCGGCGAGCCAATCGAGGTCGGCGCGCTCTTTCGTATCGATCCAACCGATCACCGCGTCGCGCCCCTGCGTGCGCATACGACGAATTTCCTCGATCAGGCGGCGGGTCTTCCCCGCCCCGGGAGCGGCAGCGAGATAGATCACGAGGCGCGGTCTGCGGCCGTACTCGTCCAATAACGCCTCGGCGTTTTCGCGGCGCCCGTCGCTCTCCATATCTGCAACCTTCTTCCCACCAAATCGCCGTCTTCCCGCAGGGTGCGACCGCTTCGCCGGGAAGCGAATCGGCGTGCTCCCCGCATTACCCGCGCTCTGCTATCTTCTCATCGTCGCCGTTTGGCTGCTCGATCTACTCACACCGCAACTCTTTATCGCATCGATTCTTCTCAATATCCCGATCGCACTCAGCAGCCTCGCGCTCACGCGGCGGCTCACCGTCGGCCTCGTCGTCGCAGCCGAACTCGCTAATGCCTTCGCAGCATACCTTAACGCTCAACACGACCACGGACGATTCGACACGATCGCCCTTGGGGATCGCGCGTTGCTCGCCGCATCGTTTTTGTTAGTCGGCTTTCTTGCCGTAAAAACGCAGGGCTTAGGGCGCAGCGCCGGGCTCTCCGAAGCGCGTGCCGAGCAGGTGCAACGCGAGCGAGGGCTCCGGCTCGCGATGGAACGTATACGCGAAAGCCTCAACCCGGAACTCGTGCGCCGGACGACGCTCCACCAGTCGCTCGACCTCTTCGCGGCCGAGCGCGGGCTGCTCGTTCCCGATATCGCCGCAAGCGACGATTGGTATTTTGCGATAGCCGCGACGGCTCACGTTGAGAATCGGCGCGACGCACTTCCCTCCGAACTGCGCTCGCTCATAGCAAAACGTCTCGACACGGCGCGCCCGCTCGACGATGCCGATGTCGTCGCGCGCTTCGCTCTCGAAACTCTGGGTGCGCGTTACGGGGCGATCGCGCCCGGCGCAGGCGGAAGCACGGCCGAATCCCGTCTCTTGCTCTTGCGCGACGATCGTCCTTGGACGCGTGACGAAACGCGATACCTGCAGTCCTATTTCGAACGGTGCTCGAACGCGCTCGCACAGGCGGAACTCTTCGTGCAAAATATCGAACAGTCTGCCGAATTGGCGCATCGCAACCAGCAAGCAGAGGAACGCAGCGGCGTCATCCGAGATCTCGTTTATGCCCTCGCACACGATCTGCGAACCCCGCTTGCGGCTTCCGACGTGACGATGCGCCAGGCCGAACGCGGCGCGTTCGGTTCATTGCCCGAAGCGTATCGCAAAGTGTTGCTTGCAAGTTTAGAATCGAACGCCGAATCGCAGCGCCTCGTCGAAACGCTTCTGACGGTCGCCCGCTACGAATCGGGCGACATCGTCACTCTCGACGAGCCGATCGATCTCTTCCTCGTCGCGCAATCGGTGCGCGACGAACTTTCACCAATGGCCGGCGAACGCAGCGTACGCATTGAGGTGAGCGGCGATTCATCGGTGGTGCTCGGAGATGCCCACGAACTACGGCGAGCGATGACAAACCTCACCGCGAATGCCGTCGCTGCAAGCCCAAGCGCTGGCACCGTCGATGTCACCGTCGAATCAAAAGGCGATCGCAGCCGAGCGACCGTTGAAGACCACGGCTACGGCATCGCGCCCGAGGAGCGGGGCGCGCTCTTTCAGCGCTTCGGCGTCGGTAGGCGACGGCGCGGCAGCGGTACGGGGCTTGGGCTCTACGTCGTGCGTTTGATCGTAGAAAAACATGGCGGGGTCGTATGGTACGAACCGCGCGAACGCGGCGGCAGCCGTTTCGTGATCGAGATTCCGGTAGGCGAAACAATCGCAGACGGGACGCCGCAATGAGCGCGCTTCGCGTCGTCGTCGTTGAAGACCACGCCCTGACGCGCATGGGGCTCTGCGCCACACTCGCTGCTGCAGATATCGAGGTGGTCGGCGAGGCCGGCGACGGCCCGACGGGGCGCGACCTCATCATGCGAGAGCGGCCCGACGTTGCCATCGTCGACATCGGCTTGCCGGGTATCGACGGTATCGAGCTCACCGAAGAGCTGCGCGCGATGAAATCGACCGTGCATATCGTCATCCTCACGATGGTCGATGAAGAGCCCGACGTGCTCGCCGCGCTCGCTGCGGGCGCGGATGCCTATTGCCTGAAGTCCGGAGCCCCCGAACGGCTCATAGAAGCGATCCGTGTCGCCGCCGAGGGCGGCGCCTACTTCGATCCACGCATCGCTCACATCGTGCTGCGGCAATTCACGACCGTACCCGGAGAGCGCATCGAGTCGCCGCTGAGCCCGCGTGAAACGGAGATCTTGCGTCTGATCGCCGAAGGCGTCGGCAATGCCGAGATCGCCGAACGGCTCGTGGTGAGCCTTGGGACGGTAAAGAGCCACATCCGCGACACGCTCATTAAACTCTCAGCATCCGACCGCACGCAGGCCGCGGTGATCGCCCTTCGCCGAGGGTTTATTTAAAAGAAACCGTTGCGCGCATACCGAGGTCGTAGGTACCGAACCCCTTCAACGGTAACGATGGCACTACCATGAGCCCAACGGAACTGCTCCCCCCCGAGATCCCCGCCGGTCTCCTCTCGCGCTTCGAGCGCGCCGAGCGCGTTCTACCGGCGATCGAATGGCCGCTCTACGTCGACGATGTCATCGCGATCGAGCGCCTCAAACGCGAGCGTAACGCCGTCGTCCTCGCTCACAATTATCAAGTTCCCGAGATCTTCCATCTCGTTGCCGATATCGTCGGCGACTCGCTTGCACTCGCGGTCGAAGCGGCGAAAACCGACGCCGACGTCATCGTGCTCTGCGGCGTGCACTTCATGGCCGAGACTGCAAAGCTCGTCAACCCCGCAAAGCGCGTGCTCGTCCCCGATCTTCGCGCGGGCTGCTCGCTCGCCGAGTCGATTACCGCCGCCGACGTTCGTTTATTGCGCGAGCGTTACCCCGGCGTTCCGGTCGTCACCTACGTCAACACCTCCGCCGAAGTAAAGGCGGAGTCCGACGTCTGCGTCACCAGCGGCAATGCGTTGCATATCGTCGAAGCACTCGGCGTACCGCGCGTCATTTTTCTTCCCGACGAATATCTCGCAAAGTACGTCGCTTCGCAGACGACGGTCGAAATTATCGCTTGGAAGGGGCATTGCGAAGTTCACGAACGCTTTACTCCCGAGGAAATTCGCGCGTATCGGCGCGACGACCCGAACTTGCGCGTGCTCGCACACCCCGAGTGCCCGCCCGGCGTTCTTGCCGAAGCCGATTACGTCGGCTCGACACAAGGGATGTCGGAGTACGTACGCCGCGAATCGCAGCGCGGGAGCGCCGAAGGCATCACTCCACGCATCGTCATGATTACCGAATGTTCGATGGCCGACAACGTCGCCGGAAGCGTCTCCAATGTTGAGTTCGTGCGCCCGTGCAACCTCTGCCCGCATATGAAGCGCAACACGCTCGCGAAGGTGCGGCGGAGTTTAGAGACGATGGAGTACGAGGTCACCGTCGATCCCGTCGTCGCGGAGCGCGCACGCCGCGCCGTCGATCGTATGCTCGCCTACGGCCGCCCGCCGAAATCACCCTGATGCGCGAACGCGCGTACGACGTCGCCGTCGTCGGCGCCGGGATCGCCGGCTTGATGGCCGCATACAAACTCGCGCCGTTGCGCGTCGCGGTGCTCTGCAAACGCCCGCTCGGCCGTGGAGCGGCGACAGATTGGGCGCAGGGCGGTATCGCTGCCGCGATCGGCAGCGACGATTCGCCCGCGTTGCACGCGCAGGATACGCGACTCGCGGGTGCGGGGCTGAGCGACGAATCGATCGCCGAGATTCTTGCCAACGACGCTCCGGCGCGGATCGAGGAGCTCCTCGAACTCGGCGCCGCATTCGATCGCACCGCCGACGGCGAACTTGCATTAGGGCGTGAAGCCGCTCACCAACGCCGACGTATCGTCAAAGCCGGCGGAGATGCAACCGGGCACGAAATTCTTCGCACGCTCATCGCGGCGGTCGCCGCATCCGACCACATCGATGTCATCGCCGATACCATCGTCGAGGATCTTCTCGTGGACGGCGAGCGCCGCGTTGCCGGCGTTATCGGCCGCTCGCGCGATCTCGGCGAGCGATTCATCGTGCGGGCGCGCGCGACGATCCTTGCAACCGGCGGCATCGGCCGCCTCTATCGCGCCACCACCAATCCCGTTGAAGCGACCGGCGACGGCATCGCGATGGCCGCGCGCGCCGGCGCGACGCTCGCCGATATGGAGTTCGTGCAATTTCACCCCACGGCGCTGGCGATCGGCCGCGACCCGATGCCGCTGGTCACCGAAGCGATTCGGGGCGAGGGCGCGTGGCTGATCAACGATCTCGGCGAGCGTTTTATGACCGCGGTTCACGACGATGCAGAGCTCGCGCCTCGCGATGTCGTTGCACGCGCGATTTTCGAACAGATACGCGCCGGGCGCAGCGTCGGGCTCGACGCACGCGACGCGATCGGCGACGAGTTTCCCGAACGCTTTCCAACGGTTTTTGCTTTCTGCACTTCGGCGGGAATCGATCCACGCACCGCACGCATTCCGGTCGCCCCCGCCGCGCACTATCACATGGGCGGAGTAGCGGTCGATGAATGGGGGCGTTCCTCGCTACGCGGGCTCTGGGTCTGCGGTGAAGCGAGCGCGACCGGGGTTCACGGCGCGAACCGTCTCGCCAGCAACTCGCTTCTCGAAGCGATGGTCTACGCATCGCGCGCCGCCGACGATATTCGCGGTGCGGCGCTCGAACCGACCGGGGCGACGCCGTTACCGATTCCTCCGCACGATAGCTCGCCGCGATTGGCGCAGGCCGTCCTCGATTTACGCAACGTCATGTACGCCGATGTCGGCTTGCTACGCGACGCGCGCGGGCTACGCAACGCACGGGCGCGCATCGCTACACTCTCGGCCGAGTTCCCGAATGCACTCGGCGAGTTGCGGAACTTGCTCGTCGTTGCAAACGCGATTGCCTCGGCCGCACTCTCGCGGGAAGAGAGCCGCGGGAGCCATTACCGGCTCGATTTTCCGCAATCGGAAGAAGCGTTTGCGAAGCGCTCGTTTACGAAGATGGAGACGCATGCGTAAACCGCACCGCCTGCTCGTCGAACCGATCGTTCGCGGCGCGTTGCTCGAAGATCTCGGACGCGGAGGCGATATCACCACCGAATCGATCTTCCCGCCCGGGCGGCGGGCGATCGGTGCGATCGTTGCGCGCAAAGCGGGTTCGCTTGCCGGCATCGACGCTGCGCTCCTTGCTTTCGAGCTGCTCGACCCGCGGGCAGAGGTACTCGAAAGGCTCGAAGACGCTTCGAAATTCGAAGCGGGCGCGACGCTCGCACGCGTCGCTTGCGATACGCACGCATTGCTCGCAGGCGAACGCACCGCATTGAACCTGCTGGGGCACCTCTGCGGCGTTGCGACGCTCACGCGTGCGTACGTCGATGCGATTGCGGGTTCGAAGGCGCATATCGTCTGCACGCGCAAGACGACGCCGGGCCTGCGCGTGCTCGATAAATATGCAGTGCGTTGCGGCGGCGGCGAGAACCACCGCTTCGCCCTCGACGATGCAGTGCTGATCAAAGACAACCATATCGCACTTGCGGGTTCGATTCACAATGCCGTGGTAGCGGTGCGCAAAAATATCGGACATATGGTAAAGGTAGAAGTCGAGGTGGATACGCTCGATCAATTACGTGAGGCGCTCGTGGAACCGATCGATGCCGTACTGCTCGACAACATGCCGGCGCAGATGTTACGCGAGGCGGTCGATATCGTTGGCGCTCGCTTCATCACCGAAGCGAGCGGCGGCGTCGATCTCACCCACGTTGCAGAGATCGCACGCAGCGGCGTCGATCTCATCTCGGTCGGTCGCATCACGCATAGCGCGCCGAATCTCGATATCGGCCTCGATATCGCTCCCTAACGCAAGTACGATCGCGATTGTCATCCCAAGTAGCCGCCGAAGGCGGCGTATCGAGGGATCGTTCGCCTGTGTGCGAGCGAGCGCCGCCTCGATACGGCGCTTGCAGCGCCTACTCGGCGTGACAACGACCGCTACTCGGCGTGACAGCGCGAGCGCTATCGCAGCGCGAACAACTGCGTGGCGACGATCGCGCCGATCCCAACGAGCATCGCCGTCCCGACGACCGCCCACGCGAGCGGTAGTGCGAGGGCCTCGCCGCGGCGCAGAGCGCGGTCGGTAAGAGCGTAGCGAAGGGCACCGGCGATGCCGAAGAGCACGCCGACGATCGCCATAACGACCCCGAACCACGAGGCCATTCCCTCGTTCACCGTGCTTTTTAGGTGGAGCACCACGGAAAATTCGCGTAGAACGAGCGAGAAGCGCGCGATAACGAAGCCGAACGCGATAAACGAGAGCGAGGTTCGAACGTAGGAAAGAAAGGTACGCTCGTTCGCGAGGACGTCGTTCGGTTTGATCTCGGAGGACTGAAACATGTGGCGCGGTTACCCGTGGGAGGCGGACGTTCCTAGGGGCAACGCGAAGAAAACCCCATGAGCGAGCTTCAAGAACGCGCGAGCCACGACCCCGAGAACCCGCAAGCCCTGATCGATTTTATGTCCTCGGGTTGGCTGCACCAAGCGCCCGTCCGCAAGGCGCACCCCGAGATCGCCCGCTTCCAGGCGCGGCGGGGAGAACTCTCCGAGCGGTTTCCCGGCGAGTATCTCGTGTTCACCGCCGGTACCGAACTCGTGCGTGCGAACGACACGAATTTTCGTTTCCGCCCCGAGAGCGATTTTGCATACCTGATGGGCGGCGGCGAACCCGACGAACTGCTCGTTCTCGAACCCGACGGCGCCTGCCATCGCACCCGGCTCTTTACCGCGGCGCACAATCGCGGCACCGCGGCGTTCTTTACCGATCGCGTGCGCGGCGAACTCTGGGTCGGTCGCCATCGCGGTCTCGATGAGAGCCAGGCCTATTATGCCGTCGATTCCGTCGCCGATCTCTCCGAGAGAGCCGAGTACCTTCGCGAGATTCACGCCTCCGGCAAACGCGTGCGCGTTCTCGGGGAGGACCAAGAACTCGCCGAGACGCTCGGTGAAATGCGCCTCATCAAAGACGAGTACGAGATCGCGGAATTGCGCAAAGCCGTCGAGATCACCAAACGCGGATTCGAAGACGCGATTCGCGTCATGCGCGCCGGGCGTGGCGAACGGGCGATCGAAGCCGCCTTTTGGGCGCGCGCGCGGATCGAGGCGAACGACGTTGGCTATCTCACCATCGCGGCTGCCGGGCACCACGCCTGCACGCTCCACTGGAATCGCAACACCGGTCTGCTCGAATCGGGCACGTTGCTCTTACTCGATGCCGGCGTAGAATGTGACTCGCTTTACACCGCCGACGTTACGCGTACGCTTCCGATCGGCGGCCGTTTCAGCCGACAACAACGCGTCGTCTACGAACTGGTGTGGGAGGCGCAGCGCGCCGCAATGGCCGCGGTCGTTCCCGGGAACGAGTTCCGCGAGCCGCACCGGCGCGCGATGCACGTTCTCGCCGAAGGGCTGATCGATCTCGGCATTCTCACCTGCTCGCTCGAAGAAGCGCTCGATCCCGAACGTCAGCTCTACCGTCGCTACTCATTGCACGGCGTCAGCCATATGCTCGGCATCGACGTTCACGATTGCGCGCGCGCGCGCATGGAGACGTACCGTTACGGAACGTTGCGCGAAGGGATGGTGCTTACCGTCGAACCCGGGCTCTATTTCCAGCCCGACGATGCGACGGTACCCGAAGAGTATCGCGGCATCGGCGTGCGCATCGAAGACGATATCGTCGTTACCGCGACCGGTGGTGAAAATCTCTCGGCGATTTTACCCTCGCGCATCGACGACGTCGAACGCTGGATCGCAACGCTACACGCATGAGCGAGGCGTCGCCGCAGTACGGCGAACGCATCGCTGCCCTCGAACCGCTGGGAACGCAGACCGTTCCCGACGGCGAGCGGCATGGTCGCGCGCGCGATCTTTTCGCGCTCTGGTACTCGGCGAACGCCGAAATCGCAACCTGGATGGTCGGCGTCTATATCGTCGCCCTCTACGGCACCGATCTGCGCTCGGCGGCGATCGGCATTATCGCCGGCAATCTCGCGGGCTATGCATTGCTCGGCTGGCTCAGCACGCGTGCGCCGCACGACGGCGTACCGCAGATGGTTGCCTCGCAACGCGCGTTCGGCCGCAGCGGGAATCGCGCGCCGGCGACGTTGGCCTTTCTCGCGGGCGTCGGCTGGTTTGCGGTCAATAGCGTCTTCGGCGCCTACGCGCTCACGACGCTAACGCACTGGCAATTCTCGGCGAGCCTTGCAACGTTAGTGCTCGCACAGGTCGCGCTGGCGATGTACGGGCACAATCTCATCCACGCCTTCCAACGCGCCGCCGTCGCCCTCCTCACTGCGGGGTTCGTCGCGATCGCCATCGCGACGATCGCACAGCACCCGGCAATGAGCGGATTCCACGCCGATGCGCCGCTTGCGATCGGCGGAGCGCTCGCCGGCTTCTCATTCGCCGTCGCACTTTCGTTCTCGTACGCGACCGGTTGGCTTCCCTGTGCCGCCGATTACGCGCGTTATCTGCCGCGCGAGACATCGCCGCGCGCGTTGTTTTGGTATAGCTTTCTCGGCAGCGCGTTGCCCTGCATCGCGATCGAGCTCCTCGGCGCGCTCGCGGCGAGTGCACTCGGGCAGCGCGCCGACGCCGCGCAGTCGCCGACCGATGCAATCGCCGCACTCTTGGGGCACGGCCTCGTTGCCGGAGTTGCACTCGCAACGATCGTGCTCGGCACGCTCACCGCGAACAGCATGAACCTCTATTCCGGAGCGCTCGCAGCGCTGGTCGCCACGCGCATCGCCGTGCCGCGCGTCGCCGCCGCGCTCCTGGTCGGAGGTATCGGTGCGGCGATTGCCTTCTTCGGAAGCAATCCGCGCGTCGCCGCCGAGGGCTACTCGAATTTTCTCCTACTGCTCTCGTACTGGACCGCCCCGTGGGCCGCCGTCGTGCTCTTCGCGCGCGAGCGCGACGACCCACAACGAGCGATGGGCATTCGCGCCGGCACCGTCGCCTGGATCCTCGGCGTACTCGCTTCGCTGCCGTTCTGGAACCAGGCCTGGTATATCGGCCCGGTGCCGCGCGCCTTTCCCCCCCTCGGCGACCTCTCGTACGAGGTCGGGTTCGTCGTTGCCGCGGCGGCGATCTTCGTGCTGCAACGAAACTTTTCGCGCACCCCCGGGTAGAGCACCCGGAGATCCTCGCTGCAAGGGAGATTTTGTGTTATCCGTCGAGCATATTCAAAAAAGTTTCGGTAGCGTTCGGGCGCTTCGGGATGTCTCGTTCTCGATCGGTGCCGGTTCGGTCTTCGGCCTCCTCGGCCCCAACGGATCGGGAAAGACGACCACGATGCGCACCATCCTCAACATTCTCAATCCCGACGCCGGGCACGTGACCTGGAACGGGAAAGCGATCGATCGAGTGATGCGCCGCCGCTTCGGCTACCTTCCCGAAGAGCGCGGCCTCTACGGCAAGATGGCGGTGCGCGAACAAATTATCTATTTCGGTCGGCTGCACGGTCTGCACGAACCCGAGGCGGCGAAGCGCGCCGATGCATGGATCGAGCGGCTCGAGATCGGCACCTACGCGCTGCGCCCCGCCGCCGAACTCTCGAAGGGGAACCAGCAGAAGGTACAGATCGCCTGCGCCGCGTTGCACGAACCCGAGCTTTTAATTCTCGACGAGCCCTTCTCCGGGCTCGATCCGGTCAACGCCGATATTTTGCTCGCGGTCCTACTCGATCTGAAGGCGAAGGGCACGACGCTCGTGCTCTCCAGCCATCAGATGTGGCAACTCGAACAGCTCTGCACCGCATATTGCATCATCAATAACGGCGAGACGCGCGCAACCGGAACGCTCGCGGAACTCCGCGCTGCGTGGCCGACCCGGCTCGTCCGCGTCGGGCCCGATAGCCAGGCGCTGCGCGGTGCGGCCGCCGGCCTCGGCGCGACGATTGCCGGAAGCGAGAACGGCGATCTCGATCTCAACGTTCCCGCGAACAGCGACTTCGCCGCGATGCTCCGCACCTTCGTCGGCGCCGATTCCATCGTCAAATTCGAGGTCGTCGAACCTTCGTTACACGATATCTATCTTCGCGCGATCGGAGCTGCGGCATGAACGATTTCATCACGGTCTATTCCGGCGATCTCATGCGCCGAATCAAATCACGTCCCTTCATTATAGGGCTCGTGTTGGGCACGCTGGCGATCGTCGCACTGATAAAATTGCCGACGATGCTCGCGCCGACGATCGTCAACCAAGGCACGAAGATTCTCATCGTCGCCGATGCTCGAATTGCGGCACAAGCGCGACCGATGCTCGCGAAGACGCTCACCGTGAAAGGGGTGGTCCCGGCGGCAACGACTATTAATCGCGCGCTCTTAAAGCGCTTCGACGCCGATAGCGCCGTCTCAATTACGGAAGTGAAAACCGGAATTCGCGTCACGATTTTCGCGAAGAATCCTACCAGCGTGCCGAGCGGGCGCGTCCGTACCGCGCTTCTTCCGCTCCAGGTACAACATTCGACGCACCTCACGAGCGCGCAGATCGCTGCAGCGTTGAATGCAAATGTCGAAGTGCGTTCGTTGAGCACGAAATTCCATTCGGTGCATCAGGCCGAAGCGGCGCAGGGGCTCGCGATGACGCTCGTCGTGCTTCTCTACCTTTTGGTTATGGTGAACAGCCAGGTCGTGATGTCGGCGGTCGCCGAGGAAAAAACGAGTCGTATCGCCGAGTTGCTCGTCGCCAGCGTCGATCCCATGGTGCTGCTTGCAGCAAAGGTCCTCGTCGGTGCGACGTTGAGCGTTCTGCAACTCGTCGTCTGGGTCGGCATGGGCATCGCGCTCGGCTCGGGCGCAGGCAGCGCCGGTGCGAGCTCCGCCGCCGCAAATCCATTCTCGCTCGCGGGGCTGCTCGGCAACACGCTCTCGCCGGAAGTGATCGCCGCCTTTATCGTCTTCTTCATTCTCGGATTTCTGCAGATCTCGACGGTCTTTGCCGGCGTCGCGTCCCTCATCAATCGCACCGAGGATCTTGGAAGTGTCTCCGGGCCGATGATTATCCCGATGTTGGTGGGCTACTTCATCGGCATTCTCGCGATCAACGCACCCTCGCTTCCCGCCGTCATCGTCACGAGCTTCGTGCCGCTGCTCTCGCCGTTCGTCATGTTCGCGCGGATGGCGGTAACGCAGGTTCCGCCCTGGCAGATCGGCACCTCGATCGCGCTCAACGTCCTCGCGCTCTGGGGTATAGCCTGGTTCGCAGGCAAACTCTCTCGCGTCGGCATGATGCTCTACGGCCGCCCGCCGAAACTCGGCCAGGTGTGGGAGATTCTGCGCTCGCCCTCATAGGCGGCGCGGTTTGCCCCAACCCGATTGCTGGTAGCGGCCGTCGACGACGATGCAGGGCACCGTCGGATCGCCGCCGGAGAGTTCGAGCATACGTGCCTTTGCCGCGTTATCGTTACTGACGCCGTATCGAGCGAGCGTTCGCGACGTTGGCCCCGCACTCGATTACGCACCGGAAGCGACGCACCTCATCGTGCGAAACCTTGGCTTCGGCGAGCCGGATGATTTCGCGATATGGGACGAGTCAAGCGCCAAGAAAGTAGCCGCTGCGCGCAAAGCTCATGTCATCGATCTCACACCGCTTAAACCACGAATCGCTGCCGCACTCGATAACGCGAATATGACCTACCATGCGGGCGTCGATGCACCGCTTCTTGGCATCGCTGACCGCTCGCGATTACGCACCTGGATCGACGCGAATACCGCCACGCTCTACGGCGTTCGCGGCATCTTGGGAATGACGGATGAGTAGCGAACCATCGGCGGCATATAAGGCGATTCAGAACGCAATCACCGACCAGGCAGAACGCGCGAAAATCCTCGATCTCGGCGGACAGCTGGGGCTCTCGCCGTCGTCGCCGGAGTGGGCGATCTTAGCGCTTAACCTCGCCTATACGTCACGCCTCGCAGCCGCGTTCGCGCGCCACGAAGGCACTATTCAGCAACTGCTTGTCGCCGCCAAGGGCACGTTCGAAGTGGCCGCTACGACCTCTCGGCAAAAACTCGTGGACGACTTGCGCCCCACGGTGCAAACGGCCCTAAGCGGCGCAACGGTGGCGGCCGTCAAGGCGGCCGCTGACGCCGCCGCCGGCGCGCTGAAAAAAGCGGCGAGCGACGCACTCGCAAACGAGCGCGATAACTTCGTGATCGCGGCCAATAACTTCACCGACGCGACGCACAAGAGTACCTGGATGCAGTATCTCTCCGGTGCCCTCGCGGCCCTTGTCGTGGTCGGAAGCCTCGTCATGTGGCACTTCGGCTACGGCGCGGGCTGGACCGATCGCGCTAACGCTGGCTATATACCAGTCGGCCGACAAGTCTGCGCAGCACTCGAAAACGTTCGCCACAATCTCGTACTCGCGCATCGCGGTAACGCCGTGAACTCACTTCGGTACGAGATGACGCAACGAGGGTGCCCGTGAAACGGTGACGAGAGTGTCGATGGCGTACTCGTCGCGCGCTCACCACAATCGGGGGTTTGAGAAAACCCCAACCAAAGGCGACGCTACGCGTGAGTGTTTACGTTCGTTCCCAAGGAGCCGTTCGAGGCTTGCGGATTTGCAGCGTTCACGTTTCCGTTGACAACAATCCCTGGCACCGGCCCCGTAACGTTTGCCTGATAAAGATGTTCCTGACCATGGTGGTGAACGATGGTTCCGGCGATCGAATCCGAGTTCCACCCGACGAACGGCTTGCCGATCGTCGATGCATACTGCTCCTTCAGTTGAAGGGTTGCAATTGCGTTCACTGTCGACATGTTGATGATTTCGATGTTGGGGCTAATCTTGACTTGACTCGTGCTCTCGTTCTTCACGATGATCGGCACGATGGGCGATGGCGCATCGTTTATGCGCAGCGATGAACCTACATCCATGTGATTCTATTACCTCCGTCTGGCAGAACTCTTGCACTCCATATATTTCTTGTTTCGGCGCAACTTGCTTCGACTATTAGTCCGGCATTGGACTTGATTAGGATTAGTGGACGCCAAGATAGGTCACTCCCTGAGGAGGGCCAGAAAGGTGTCTCATGCCAAAGAAACGCACCCAGCACCCGGC
>JABEUW010000135.1 GCA_013043945.1 Vulcanimicrobiota bacterium
AAAAGCGAGACACGTCACGCGTCTCGCTTTCGAACGTACAGGAGCCTGATATCGGTGAGCATCTGTACGAGCGCCAGGCGTTCGTCGCTACTCAACCTCCCCTTCACCCTTTCGAACGCCACGCTCGCAACGTCGATCGCGATCTCGGCGGAGGGGGGATCGGCGGCTCGTTCGGGGCTCTCGCCTAGGTAAGCATGCGCGGAGAGCATGAGGGTCGTGATGATTTCGAGCAACATGCGGTCGACCGTCGGCATCTCTGCCCGGCCCGCTGAGCCATCCAGTTCACGACTGGGCGCCTCTTGCTGCGACACGATAGCTCGTCCTTTCGCGACCGCGCGAGAGAGCCCCTACGGGTGCGGGTTTAGGGAGCGAGCATCCCCAAGAAATAGCGGTGGACCCGCGGATCCTCGGTGAGTTCTGGGTGAAAACTCGTGCCGAGCACGTTCCCCTGGCGCACCATCACGCCGTGCTCGCCGTAGGATGCGAGCACCTCGACCGTTGGCCCCGCGCTCTCGATCCAGGGGGCGCGAATGAAGATCGCAGGATATGCCGGCTCCCCAAGAACGGGAATCGCGAGCTCGACCTCGGCGGAGTCGTTCTGTCGCCCGAATGCATTGCGCCGCACGGTGACGTCGAGCAATCCCAGCGTCGGCTGGTCGAGCCCGGCGACTGCACAGGCGACGACGATCATGCCCATGCAGGTGCCCCAGAGCGGCATCCCGGCGCGAACGCGTTCGCGCAACGGCTCGGCGAGTGCGAAGCGATCGAGCAAGCGAATGACCGTCGTCGATTCACCGCCGGGAATAACGAGCGCCGCGCAGGCATCGAGCGCGGCGCGATTTTTTACCGCAACCCCGCGCGCGCCGGCGCGCTCGAGCGCGGCGAGGTGCTCCTCGACGTCGCCCTGAAGCGCGAGAACGCCGACCTGCGGCTTAGACGCCACGCGACGCGAGTAGTTCGCTCTCGGGGATCTTTCGCAGATCGATGCCTTCCATCGCCGTCGCATCGCGCCCTAACGAGAGCGAGGCTTCGACGACGGCCTTCGGATCGTCGTAATGCGTCGTCGCGGCGACGATCGCTTGCGAGAACGCTTTGGGATCGTTCGATTTAAAGATCCCGCTGCCGACGAAGATACCTTCGGCGCCGAGTTGCATCATCAGCGAGGCATCGGCCGGCGTTGAGACGCCGCCCGCGCAGAAGAGGACGACGGGAAGTTTGCCATTCTCGGCGACGTAGGTAACGAGGTCGAGCGGCGCGCCGAGATCGCGCGCACGTGCGACGAGTTCTTCTTTCGGTGCGACCGTGAGTTCGCGAATGCCGTCACCGATCGCGCGCATGTGGCGGACCGCTTCGACGATATTTCCGCTACCCGCCTCGCCCTTGCTGCGAATCATCGCCGCGCCTTCGGCGATGCGCCGTAACGCTTCGCCGAGATCGCGCGCGCCGCAGACGAACGGCGTCGTGTAATCGTTCTTCGCGAGGTGGAACTTGTCGTCGGCGGGGGTGAGCACCTCGGACTCGTCGATGAAATCGACGCCGAGCGCCTGCAACACTTGCGCTTCACCGATATGCCCGATGCGCACCTTCGCCATCACCGGAATCGTGACCGCATCCATAATCGAGCGGATCAATTCGAGATTGCTCATGCGTGCGACGCCGCCTGCGGCGCGAATATCGGCGGGAATGCGTTCGAGCGCCATCACCGCGACCGCCCCGGCCTCCTGGGCAATGACCGCTTGCTCGGGGGTCACGACATCCATAATGACGCCGCCCTTGAGCATCTGGGCCAAGCCGCGCTTGACTGTGAGAGTACCTTTCTGTTCCACCGGGTCGCTCCTATCGCTGGTAATGGGTCGGCCCCTATCGTACCAGGGGGCGCAACCTTCTTCAGCGACAACAGCCGCCGGGGCGCCGAGGTGGCGCTCCTCGCTTGCCCTGGCCTAACGCGCGCCGAGGAGGATGCTCTCGATCGCACCCTTCGCAAGCTCGACCCGACGATTACTCCCGCGGAACTCGACGATCGCATCGCGATCCTGCTCGTCGTCGTTGAGAAGGAAGATGCGGACGCTCCCATTGGGAGCCTCGAAGGCGACCGCACCGATCTCGACCGGCGAGACCGTCACCTCGTCGGTGACGTCCCGCCCGGCATCGACGATGCGATAGGGCTCCTCGGCGGAGAGGTCGGGAGCGTTCGTCGAGATCGTTGCCGCCTCGAAATCGACGACGTAGGTGCAGCGCTTCCCACCCCAGCGTACGTTGACCCCTGCGACCCAGTTCCAGCCCTTCGGGCGTAACGGGTTCAGGTGCGGGCGTCCGCTGGTGCGATAGCCGTCGAATCCACCGACGGTCTCGGCGACCGCCCAGAGGTACTTCGCACCGGTCCAGGGCGAGAGATACATGCCACGATTGGTGAGCGAGCCGCCGTCGAACCATTCGGCGAACTCTCCCGGCACGGTGTTGCGGGGGCTGCCACCCTCCATCGCCTCGTAGATGCGCTCCAGAAATCCGACCCCTTCATCGATGCCGCCATTGCGCGCTAAAGCAACGACGTACCAGAGCGTCAGGTCGGGCCAGACGCCGCCGAGCAATCCGAAACCGAAGGACGGAAAGTACCACGGATCGGCGGTCGAAATCGTGCGCAGGCCGACCGGCGTCGTAAAGTCGCTCTCGGAGAGTCGTTTGAGAATCACCTTGCACTCGTCGGAATCGGCGACGTTGAAAAGGACCGGAAAGATTTCGTCGGCGGTAAAGCTATCCTGAAAATCGCCGTTCTGGTCGATATTGAGGACGAACGCGCCGGTGTCGTCGTCGAACAAGTGGTTCATCGTCGCTTCGCGTAGCGACTGCGCCTCGTCGGAGTAGCGTTGCCACGCATCTTGATCCCCCGCCACCGCACAGAGTATCGCCGCGGCCTCCAACGCGAAGACTCCCTCGCTATTGATCTCGGTGACGGCACCATCGAGTCGGTAGTACGGGATGATATTGCGCCACGAACTGATGCCGTACATATCGACCCCCTGAGCCTTGCCGAAGAGGAGGCCGCGCTCGTCACGCTGCGAGAGCAGGTAATCTGCGAGTTGACGAACGATCGGCAGGCGCGAACGTACCCACGCTTCGTCGAGCGTTGCGTTGTAGTGGTGTAACATCGCGATGCAGTGCAACGGCGTGTCGTCGTTGATATTGAGGTCGTACGCGGTTTTATAGGCATTCACACCGCGAACGTACTCGATCATCAGCCCGTTCGTTTCTATGTGCTGATTGAAGACCTCGATCGCGTCGCGGCTAAACTCCGGTAAAAAATAATCGAAGCCATGGACGAACCACGAGGTATCGCGCGAGACCAAGATATCGGAGGGCGGCGAATTCGTCGATCCCCACCCAATCGGGTACTCCTTGATGATCCGCAGCATGTTCGCTTTCGCCCAGACCACGCCGCGCGATATGCGCTGCGACGGAGTCAAGAAACGAGCATCGGCGAGTCGCTTCGCAAAATATCGCTGCGTATCGTGGAGTGCCTTCGAATCGGCGAGCAGATCGTTGAAGCGCGGGCGCAGATCGAGCGTGCCGTCCTTATGAAAAACGACCGCGAGCCGCAGCAGCGAACGCGCGCCGGGATCGACGGTGATACGATACTCCATCGCGCCGAAGAGTCGCCCGCGCACGCTCGAGGTACGCGCCGCATCTCCGCCCTCGACGAAGGCCTCGACCGCCGCATCTGCTTCCAGTAAGGTGCCGTTGCGCATCTGCGCGAGCAACGCCTGTTCGCGCACGGAGACCGTCGCGGCGTACGGCTCGCGCGATCCGCCCCACCATCGTTGCGCACCCAACGTAGAGTTCACCGCATGGATGCTGCCGTCGACGACGCCCGCATCGACATCCACCTCGGTCTCACCGTAAAATCGTTGCCCGACGAGCAACGCCCACGGGAAGACCGCGACCTCCGCCGCACTGTCTCCGGGATTGTAGAGCGTGAGGTCGACGACGAAGGCAACGCTGCGATCGAACTTCGGCCCGTGCGGAACGTAGAACGCTTCGGTTATGTGAATGCGCTCGCCTAACGTAAATTCCGAGAGCTGTGCGTAGGGAAGGAACGTGAACGTGCGCTCGATTTCGTGCGGAAAATAAGTGACGCCGACGTCGCGCAGCCGATACGCAATTTGATGGGTTCCAAAAATAATGCGATCGCTATCGGCATCCCAGAGACCGCGAACGCCGGCTTTCGCCGTCGACTGAGCGTACGATTTGAAATTGCCGAGCAAGAGACCGTAC
>JABEUW010000136.1 GCA_013043945.1 Vulcanimicrobiota bacterium
ATACGGCTGCTTCGCAGCCTACTCGGGGTGACAGAGAACGCTACTCGGGGTGACAAGTGCCCCTCGATACGGCTGCTTCGCAGCCTACTCGGGGTGACAGGGAGCGTGGCGGCGTGCGACCGAAGCGAGGCGCGATGCTCGCACACGGACACGTCGCGCTGCCCTCCTCGATCGATACCGACCCCACCCATCCGCTCGCCGCGGCGATTCTCGGCATCGCGCGCATCGCCGAAGGTGCGCCGCGCGTGCTCGTGGTCGATCGCCTCGATCTCAGCTACGATGTCGTCGCCGATAGCGACGGCCCCGATGCGTGCAGCGCCACCGCGTGGCCGCTGCGCGAACTGCTGCGCGAACTCATTCTCGCCGCGCGCGTTGCGGTGGAGGTGCGCGAAGCGGTGCAGCCGGATCGCACGCCGCAACCTCCGCCGGCCTGCCGCCCGGAGAACGTCACCTCGGCGAAGCGCGCGGCGGTTCCGCAACTCCTGCGCGCGGCGCTCGCGGTAACGCGCGCGCGGATCGTAGCGGGAGAAATTGCCCGCGAACCCTAACCGCTGCGACGATGGATGCTTCTGCCCCCTCTTCGCTCGACGCTTTCTTCTTTAAAAACCGCGGTGCGTTACTCGCGCTGCCGGCGCTCGCGCTCGTCATCTTCGGCGTACCGACGCTGCGCGCCGCGTTCATCGGCATTCCGATCGCGATTCTCGGCGAACTGCTGCGCATGTGGGCGGTCGGGTATTCCGGCGTCACCACGCGCGGCGACCACGTCGAAGCGCCGAAGTTGGTTACTGCGGGGCCGTACGCGTACGTGCGCAATCCGCTCTACGTCGGCAACTTCATCACCGCACTCGGTTTTGCGCTGGCATTTACCGGCGACAATTCACTTGCGCTGCGGCTCGTGCTCGTGCTCGGTTCGCTGATTTGGATGCTCGTGGTCTACGGCATCATCGTGCCGCACGAAGAGCGTTTCTTGCGCGCGACCTTCGGCGATGCATTCGCGCGCTATTGCGAGCGCGTGCCGCGCATCGTGCCGCGGCTCGTGCCCGCACCCGAGGCTGCGGGCACCTGGGATGGCAGCGTGATCGCGCGCGCGGAGACGCGGACGTTTGTTACTTTCGTCGTCATGCTTGCGATATTGGTAGGCAAGGGGCTCCTGCACCACTAAGCGCGAGGTTCGGCGGAGCTTCCACGCGAAGCGGAGGCGGGTTATGGAATCCATGCAATCATCAACCGTCGTCCTCGGCCATGCGCGCACTCCGTTCGGTAAACTCGGCGGCGCTCTCTCGCCGCTCCCTGCTACCTCGTTGGGCGCCGCCGCGCTCGTCGGCGCGCTCGAACGCGCCGGGCTCGACCCCAGCGAGATCGAACACGTCATCTTCGGAGAGGTGCTGCAAGCCGGCGTCGGGCAGAACCCCGCGCGCCAAGTGCTCTACAAGAGCGGGCTGGCGAAAACCGTCACCGCCGAAACGGTGAACAAAGTCTGCGCCTCGGGGATGCTCGCTGCCGTCAATGCGATGCGCCTCATCAACGGCGGCGCGAATCGCGTCGTCGCTGCGGGCGGCATGGAATCGATGAGCAACGCTCCCTATCTGCTCAAAGAAGCGCGCAGCGGCTATCGCTTCGGCGACGGCACGTTGATCGACGCGATGATTCACGACGGTCTCTGGGATTGCTATTTCGGCATGACGATGGCGACGCAAGGCTCGAAAGTCGCCAACGAACTCGGGCTCACGCGCGAAGCACAAGATGCGTTCGCCTATGAGAGCCATCGCCGCGCGCACGCGACCGCGCAAGCCGGCGGCTACGCCGACGAACTCGTTGCCGTGAAGGTCGCCACTAAGGCGCGCGGACGCATCGTGCGCGACGCACTTCCGGCGCGCGGACGCGAACGGATTCCCGCGACGGTCGGCGCGCCGATGAACGCCTTCGACCACCAGCCCTCCGCAGAGTTCACCTTCGATTTCGAGAAATTCACGCCGTTCGTGAGCGGCGAGGTGCCGCATACCGTCGTCGATCGCGATGAAGCGGTGCGCGCCGACGCGAGTTTGGAATCGATGGCGAAACTCAAACCGCTCGAACGCGACGGCACCATTACCGCCGGGAACGCACCCGGCGTTAACGACGGCGCGGCCGCGCTGATTCTCGCGCACGCCGATTACGCACGCGATCGCGGGCACGCCGCACTCGCAACGCTCGTCGATCACGCGACCGTCGCTTGGGATGCGCCCTATATCGCGCTGACGCCGGCGATGGCCGCGCAGGCGCTGCTCGCAAAACACGGCCTGCGCGCGAGCGATATTCACGTCTGGGAGATCAACGAAGCTTTCGCAAGCGTCGCGTTAACCTCGGCGAATCGCTTGGGGATCGATCCGGCGACGCTCAACATGCGCGGCGGCGCGATTGCGATGGGGCATCCCATCGGTGCATCGGGCGCGCGCATTCTCGGCACCGTGATCGCGCAGTTGCGCAAACGCGGCGGCGGTTTGGGGATCGCTTCGATCTGCTCGGGCGGCGGGCAGGGCGACGCCGTCCTCGTGCGCGTCGACTAATCGATGCCGTTACGCATCGCCGTTATCGGCGCCGGGCAGATGGGCGCCGGCATCGCACAGGTGGCCGCGCAGAGCGGCCACTCGGTGCTCCTGCACGACCGTAGCGATGAACTGATCGCGCGCGGCATCGCCGGGATCGAGAAAAATCTCGCGCGCGCGGTGGAGAAGGGGCGCCTCGACGGTGCCGGGCGCGAGGCCGTACTCGCGCGTATCGCGCGCACGCCCGCGCTCGAGAAGCTCGATTGCGATCTCGCGATCGAAGCGGCGACCGAAGCGCTCGAGATCAAGCTCGAGCTTTTTCGTCGGCTCGATGCAGTGACGCCGGCGAACGCGATTCTCGCTTCGAATACCTCGTCGATCTCGATTACGATGCTCGGCGCCGCGACCAAGCGCGCCGAACGCGTTATCGGCATGCACTTCATGAACCCGGTGCCGGTGATGGCACTCGTCGAGATCATCCGCGGCATCGCCACTTCGCAGGCGACCTACGATTTCACCGAGCAGCTCGCACGCGAGATGGGCAAGACGCCGGTGGAGGTGCGCGATTTCCCGGGCTTCGTCTCCAACCGCGTGCTGATGCCGATGATTAACGAAGCGATCTACGCACTCTTCGAAGGCGTCGGCAGCGTCGAAGCGATCGATACGGTGATGAAGCTCGGCATGAATCATCCGATGGGGCCGCTGCAACTCGCCGATTTCATCGGCCTCGACACGTGCTTGGCGATTATGGAAGTCTTGCATGGCGGCTTTGCCGATTCGAAGTATCGGCCGTGTCCGTTGCTCAAACAGTACGTCGCTGCGGGCTGGCTCGGGAAAAAGAGCGGCCGCGGGTTTTATACATACGCATGACCGACCGATCCGCCGCTGCACGATTTGAGATTACCGACGAGCAGCGGCAGATCGCCGCGCTCGCGCGGGAATTCGCCGAGAAAGAGATCGCACCGCATATTGCGGCGTGGGACCGCGAGCATTATTTCCCGCGCAGCCTCTACACGAAGATGGATGCGATCGGGTTGATGGGCGTGCTCGTCGACGAACGCTACGGCGGCGTCGGTGCGGGTTACGGCGCCTACGCGCTTGCGGTCGAAGAACTCGCGCGCGTCGATGCGGGCAGTGCGGTGACGCTCTCGGTGCACGCGATGATCGGTGCTGCGATCGCAAAACTCGGCAACGAATCGCAACGGCAAGCGTGGCTTCCGCGCTTGAGCGGCGGCGACACGATCGCCGGTTTTGCGTTGACCGAATCCGATGCGGGCTCCGATGCGGGCGCCATTCGTTCGACGGCGACGCGGCGCGGCGATGGCTACGTGCTGCGCGGGCGCAAACAGTGGTGCACGAACGGGACGCATGCCGGTGTGGTGATGGCGATGTTTCGTACCGGCGGCGTCGGGCCGAAAGGCGTGAGTGCGTTTCTCGTCGATCCCAAAACGCCGGGAATTACCGTGGAGCGCGAGACCGAGAAGCTCGGCATTCGCACGAGCAACACCTGCGATCTTGCGTTCGACGATGTCTACGTCGGCCCCGAAGCGTTGCTCGGCGGCGAAGGCGAAGGGTTCGGCGGCGCGATGACCGCGCTGCAGGGCGGGCGCATCGGCATCGCCGCACAGGCGGTCGGTATTCTTGCGGCCTGCCTCGATGCATCGGTGAAGTTCGCGCAGGAGCGCATGGCGTTCGGCAAAGCGATCGGTGCGTTCGAAGGCGTCTCGTTTAAGATCGCGCGCATGGCGACCGATTTGGAGGCCGCGCGGCTGCTCGTCTATCGCGCCGCCGCACTCGCCGATTCCGGAACGCCCTCGCCGACGCTCGCGAGCCAGGCGAAGTTCTTCGCCTCGACCGCCGCGCGCACGCACGCATCGGAGGCGCTGCAAATTCACGGCGGCTACGGTTTCACCACCGAGTTTCCCGTCGAGCGCTATTACCGCGACGCGAAGATCACCGAGATCTACGAAGGCACCTCGGAGATCCAGCAGGTCATCATCGCGCGCAGTCTCCTCGGCCGCCTGTAACCGCGCGCGCCTCTCGATACGATGGCTTCGCCATCTACTCGGGATGACAATGGCTGCTCGGCGTGGCAGGGGACAAAAGGCCGTCCTTGCGACAACGGTATGAAGAAGAAGATGCGTGCTGCCGTTACGAATACTAGGCTCGTCGGCGCCCATCTTTGCGCGCCCGGCCTTCCATCGCGTTAGAAACGGAGTACACGAAAGCATCTATGAATCTCATGGAGTACCAAGGGAAGGAGCTCTTTCGTCGCTCCGGCA
>JABEUW010000015.1 GCA_013043945.1 Vulcanimicrobiota bacterium
AAGCTCACCAGCGGAGACCCAGAACGTAAAAATATGTAGAGAACACGACGAAGAAACCACTTGACAATACCGGCCTTCTCATGGAAGCCCTCGAAGAGGGCGTATCGAGGGGTTTTCGCGGCGCGCGCCTCGATACGGTTGCTTCGCAACCTACTCGGCGTGACAGTGATTTGCGCCTCGATACGGTTGCTTCGCAACCTACTCGGCGTGACAGTGATTTGCGCCTCGATACGGTTGCTTCGCAACCTACTCGGCGTGACAATGCTAGACGCCGGCGGGTTCGTGTTCGGCGCTTGGGGGAACGACGATGGCGCCGCCCGCGCGGCGATGCATGCGCGGCTCGATATTCGTTGCGGCCCAGAGATAGAGCGTCGGAATCACGAGTAGCGAGAGCGTCGTCGAAACCAGCAGTCCGCCGATAACGACGGTGCCGAGCGGCGCCTGCGTCTGGCTGCCCTGTTCGATGCCGATGGCGATCGGCAGCATGCCGCCGACGGTCGCGAGCGTCGTCATCACGATCGGGCGCAACCGGAGTGGCGCCGCCTGCAGCACGGCTTCGCGCGCGCTTAGCCCGCGCGCGCGCAAGCGATTCGTAAACTCGACGACCAGAATCGCGTTCTTTACCACGATGCCGACGAGCATGAGGACGCCGATGAACGCGGTGAGGCCGAACGAGCGGTGCGTGAGCAGCAGTGCGAGGACGACACCGATGCTCGCCAGCGGTACCGAGAGCATGATGACCAGTGGGTGCAGCAGCGATTCGAATTGCGCGGCGAGGAGCATATACACGAGCAAAATCGCGAGCGCGACGATGAGCCCGAGGCTTGCAAACGTATTGGCTTGGTCGGTCACCGACTGCCCGAACTGCCAGCTATAGCCTGGCGGCAAGGTGATACGCGACATCGCGGCGGTCGCTTCGTCGACGACCTGACCCAGCGGTGCATTGAGAAGCGTCGCCGTCACATCCATCTCACGTTGTTTGTTCTGCCGCGTGATCTCCGATGGCCCGACGCCGAAGGTTAAATTCGCGAGTTCGCCGAGCGGCATAGTCGGGAGCGTCGTCTGCGTGAGCGGTGCGCTCGGCGTCACGCTCTGCGAAAGCGCGCTCGACGTCGCGGCCAGCGGCACGCCGAGCATCGCAATCGAGGCTTCGCTACGGCGTTGCGAGGGCGGAAGCTGCACGACGATGGGATATTGCGTGCCGTCGATCTGGAGATACGATGCGATGCTGCCTGCCGTAGCGGTGTCGATCGTTTGCGAGATATCGGCGGTCGATACGCCGAGCCGTGCGGCGGTGGTGCGTTTGATATTGACGTCGAGTTCGGGCTGCGTGGCGGTGATGCCGAGATCGGGGCGCGAGATGCCGCGAATCTTCTCGACGGCGGGCAGCACTTGGTCTTTGGCGATCGAGTAGAGTTTCGTAAAGCTCGGACCGTAGATTTGAATGTCGAGATCGCTCTGCCCGCGCGAGATGATGTTCGAAACGATATCGACGGTGTGCCCGAACGAGAGCAAGCCGGGGATTTTCTCGAGTTTCTTCTGCCACTGCGCGACGTACGCCGCCGCGGCGTCGCCGACGATGTTGGATTTGAGCGTGACCGAGAGCGTCGCTTGATTGGTCACCGGAAGCGCGTTGAAGAGCCCCTGCGTGCCGACGATGATGCCGACGTTCTGGACGCGTGGGTCGCGCAGCATCGCTTTTTCGATTTTTTGCACTTCGGCATTGGTGATCGCGAGTGCGGTGCCGTTGGGCGTGCGTAAAAAGAAGCGAACGTACCGTGAGTTCGAGGGCGGGAACGTTTCGGTGGGAATGAGCCCGAGCTTGACGATCCCCACCGTTGCGATAACGAGGAGCAACGCGATTCCGGCGACGAGTCGCGGCCGGTCGACGGCGTGGGCAAGCAGCGAGCGATAGGTGCGCTCGAAGCGCGCGTACTGCGTTTCGAACCGCGCGGCGAAGCGCTTGAACGGATCGCGCGATACTTTCCCGTTCCTGGCACCGTTGACGGCGCCGTTACCGGGCGCCCCGTCGCCGTGCGCGGCGATATCGTTCCCGGCGAGCGAGCTGAGCATCGGGACGGTCGTAACCGCGACGAGCAGCGAGAGCGCAACTGCAACCATCACCATCACGGCGAACGGTGTGAAGATGAGTCCTTGCAATCCCGGGATGAGAACGAGCGGAACGAACACGGTGATCACCGTAATCGACGAAGCGATTACCGCGGTGAGAATCTCTCCGGTCGCATCGATCGAGGCCGTCTTCGCGTCTTTGCTCATCGCTCGATGGCGCGCGATATTTTCGATGACGACGATGGCGTCATCGACGATGAGCCCGACCGCGAGCGCGAGCCCGCCGAGCGTCATTACGTTGAGCGAATAGCCGAAGACGTAGGCGCCGAAGAGCGTGCCGAGCACGCTGATCGGCAGCGAGATCGCGACCACCAACGTCGAGCGCCACGAATGGAGGAAGAGGAAGATGACGAGCACCGCGAGGATCGCGCCGTAGATCGCCGTGTGTTCCAGCGCGTTGACGGCTTGGAGGATGAACGTGCGCTGCCCGAAGACGATGCCGATGTGCATGCCCGGATAGCGCTTCTCGAGTTGTGCGATTTTGCCGTAGATGCCGGCGGCAGTGGCAACGATATTTGCGTCGGGTTGGGCGTTGATGGTAATGCCGAGCGCGGGCTTGCCGTCGAGCCGCTCGAAACTGCGCTGCTCTTCGATCGCGTCTTTGACGCTCGCGACATCGTGCAGGTAGATCGGCACGCCGTTCTTCGTCGCAACGACGATTTCGCCGATCTGCGCGGCGTTTTTGAAGAGCGCGTTAGTGCGGACTTGGTATTCGTTGGTGCCGACGCGAATGATGCCGGCGGGGAGATTGACGTTCTCTTGGCCGATGCGGGTGACGAGTTGATCGAGCGAGAGCCCGTTGGCGGCAAGCAAATTCGCGTCGGGCTCCACCATGACCGCGCGCTGCTGATCGACCCCGATGCTGACCTGCGCGACGCCGTTGACGGCGGAGAATTCGTCGGCGATCTGGTTGGTGAAGAGCGAGCCGAGATCGCGCAGCGAGTAATTCGGATCGGTGACGTAGCCGCGAATGACCGGCAGCGAATTGGCGTCGAATTTAAAGATCTGCGGCTGCTGCAGCGTCGGATCGTTGGGGAGTTGGTTGCGGATGCGATCGATCTGCTGCTGCACGTCCACTGCGGCGGTATCGAGATTGGTGCCGTAGTGGAAGGTGGCGCGGACCTGGCTCTGCCCCTGCTCGCTCGTCGAGTTGATCATCTCGATGCCGTTGACGCGGCTGACCGCGTTTTCGATGGGGCGGGTGACCAGCGATTCGATCTGGTAGGGGCCGACGTTGGGGTAGTTGACGGTGACGGTAATGACCGGGGGCGAGAAGCTCGGCAGCAGGGCGACCGGGAGCCGCGGGATGGCGAAGATTCCCAGCACGATGAACGCTAACGCGATCATCGAGACGGCGACGCGGCGGTTGACGGCGAAACGAGCTAAACCCACAGCCACCAAGTTTCGCTCCTCTGCCTGAAGGGGCCCTGAGGGAAATCCGGCCGAGCCCTTGACGCTGGGAGGCTTTCGCGTGATAGACTCTTGGGGTTGTCCGGCGGTGCCCTAAGGCGCCGCTCCACTGCTCGCCGCCTCGATGCGGGGGGCCACCATGCGAC
>JABEUW010000137.1 GCA_013043945.1 Vulcanimicrobiota bacterium
ATGAGCCCCGTGCAACGAGTCGGGAATGCCCCGGCGAAAATCGCTGCGATCGAACCGCCGTCACTATGTCCGAGGAGCAGAGCGCGCTCGATCTCCAATCGGTCGAGAATCTCCGGAAGCACCCTCAATCCCTCGTCGTGCATGTACGATGGCGTTCGAGCGCTGCGAAGTTCGCTGGAAAAACCGTTGCCGAAACGGGAGTATACCAGCGAGCCATACGGCGTGCCCTCGCAAAGGCGCGAAGGAAGGTCGCGCCAGAGTCTCAGCGTACCCAAACCTTCGTGCAAGAAGACGATGATTGGAGATACGGGCGATTGCCCTCGATGGTAGAGATACTCGATCTCGCCGCCCTCGAGGGCGAGCAGTTGCGGTTCCTCGCTCATCGGGTAACCGTACGCCCGCACGGCGCGCTCGTCCTGGCTGAAACCGAGGGCGGAGAGCGACATGTGCGGTAGATTTTCGTTTTTCGCGCGGCGCGCCGATATCGCGGGGGCGTTTCCGTTCGTTCTGCTCGCACCGGATTTCGATGCCGTCGTACCTCGGCGCTACAATATAGCGCCGACGCAACGCACGACGATCGTGCGCGGTGATCGGCACGCAAGCCTCGCCACCTGGGGTTTTGGTATGCCGCATACATTCAACGCGCGCGCGGAGAGCGTCGCGGAGCGCCCGCTCTATCGACGTTCGTTCGTCGAGCGACCTGCCCTCGTGCCGGCAAACGGTTGGTTCGAATGGGAACCGACGCCGAGCGGAAAGCGGCCATTCTATATTACGGCCGAAGACGAGCGGCCATTACTCTTCGCCGGAATATGGAATTTGCGCGAAAGCTCGCCTTGCTTTTCGATCCTCACGCGCGCGTCGCGTTTCGAACTCGCGCCGATCCATCACCGCGAGCCGGTCGTTATCGAGCCTGCCGATGCGTTGCATTGGCTCGACGAGCACACCTCTCCGCAACAACGCCACCAACTCCTCGTGCCGCGCTCCGACCGCGCGCCGCATTTCTATCCACGCGAAGTGAGGCGTGCGGTGAACGATATCGGAAACGATGGAGCGGATCTGCTCGCCTCACCAACGAGCACCGAGTCCGTACGCGATCTTCCGCTCTTCCCGCTATCGCCCGAGCCTTGACGCTCCGACGATCTCCCGGTATGATCCCCGGACCGTGATGCTTCACTCGCTGCCTCCGTGCCCTCCTACGCCGCCCCAAAGGGTGCCGGCCGGATAGCGCGCGCAGGGAGGATCGCTTGCGAAACGTCGCTCTCCAGTCGGAGCGGCGTTTTTTTATTTTCTTTCTCGGCTTTCTCGAAAGGGAGTTTTGGAGAATATGGAGATCGTCATCGTCGGAAATGGAAAGATCGGTCACGCAATCGCCGAGGGTCTTCGACGTGCGCGCCCATCGTGGCCCGTTCGCCTTCTCGGTCGCAGCGACGATTGCGCTACAGCCCGCGAGGCCGATGTCGTTCTCCTCTGCGTCAAGCCTCTTCAGGTACGCGCCGCCCTCGCATCGCTCGCACCGGCCCTGAGGCACGACAGTACGCTCGTCAGCGTCGCCGCGAAAACGACGCTCGCCTCGCTGCGCGAGGCGCTTCCTCAAGGCGTCGGCGTCGTGCGAGCGATGCCGAATCTACCCGTGAGCGAACTCGTCGGGATGACCGCATTGGCATGCGAGAGCGAACCGAAGGAGATCGAACGCGCCGAAAGAGTCTTCTCGGCACTGGGGCGTACGGTCCGAGTGGAGGAGCGCTTAATGGATGCGGCAACGGCGATGAACGGTTGCGGCCCCGCCTATGCGTATCTCATCGTCGAAGCGTGGATCGACGCGGGGATAAAGTTGGGATTCTCCTACGAGACCTCGCGTACGCTCGTCGCACAGACCTTGCTCGGTGCGGCCGCATCGGTATTAGCGAGCGACGAACACCCCGCCGCGCTCAAAACCGCAGTGACCACGCCCGCGGGCTGCACCATCGAGGGACTGATGCAGCTTGAAGACGGGCGCCTCCGCAGCACGATCGTGCGCGCGGTACTCGCCGCAGCCGGGGCATAACGATGCGCGCGGCGCTCGGCGTCGCGCGCGAACATCACATCGTAAGGACGATGCGGAAGCGAGCCGCTCCGCTCATCATTCGATCGAATGCCGCCGGCGCCTCATCGAGTGGGCGCTCTTCAATTCGAGCGCGCACGCCGCTCTGCGCGCTAAACGCCATCGTCGCTTCGGAATCGACGCAGGTACCCGAGGGCCATGCCTTCACGCTCTGCCGCCCACCGATCATCGCCGCCGTGTTCAGTGAGAGCGGCTCCATCGAGGCTCCCACGATCAATAACGATCCGTCGATTGCCAGCCCGCCGATCGCGGGTTCCATCGCCTTCGCCGAGGTCGCCGTTGCGAGCACGACCTTGGCGCCGCCGAGTTTTTGCAGCGCCGCACCGAAATCGCCGCGCTCGCTGTCGATATAATGCCGGGCACCGAGTTCGAGCGCGAGCTCCCGCTTCGATTCGCCGCGTGCGATTGCGACGGTATCGAAACCCATCTTCGCTGCGTACTGAACGCCGAGGTGCCCGAGCCCACCGATACCCAGAATCGCAACGAGATCTCCGGGGCGCGCATCGCTATGCCGCAACGCATTAAACGTGGTAACGCCCGCACACATGAGCGGCGCCGCTTCACTTGCGCTCAGTGCGTCGGGAATGCGCGCCAGCGCGTCCGCTGGAGCAATTGCATATTGAGCGTAGCCGCCGTCGTAGGATATTCCGGGGACCTGCAACGAGCGACAGGTGAGAAAGTCGCCGCGCCGACAGCGGTCGCAGATGCCGCAATGCCCGCCGTGCCAACCGAGGCCGACGCGGTCGCCGAGCTGCCAGCCGGTCACCATATCGCCGATCGCATCGATCTTTCCCGCGATTTCATGCCCGGGAACGCGAGGAAAAACGATTCCCGGCCAAACGTTATAGACCGTCAGGGCATCGCTGTGGCAGATACCGCACGCCTCGACGCGGATGCGAACGCTACCCGCCGGCGGTGCCGGAATCGCTCGTTCGTCGTGCTCCACGCGACCCGCCGTCGCCGATTGAACCGCAAATACATTCATCATACTTCTTCCTCAATCTCTTCAGGGGGCGGCAGGTTGCGAAAAAAGAGCCAATAGAGCCCTGCGTTGAGCAATTGCAACGCCGAAGCGAATTCCAGCGGGAGCCCGATCCACGCATGTTCGATCAGCGCACCGGCGACCAACGGGCCGCCCATCGAACCGACGCGCGCGGGAAGATTCGAGAGCGCCGAGGCGCGCGAGCGCTCCGAGGCCGGGATAATCCCCATCGCATAGGATTGGCGCACCGGGAAGGTGACGATGTTCAGCAACATCCGTAGGGCGTAGATCGCCCCTGCGAGCACGAAATTCGGCGCAAACGGAATCGCTGCGAGCAAAACGCACGAGAGGACCCGTAACGCGACGACGGTACGCACCGCTCCACCGATCGCCGCCACGATCCGCGTAACGCCGAGATAGGAGAGGATCGAGAGCAGATTGATGGTGGTGTAGAGCACCGCGATTTGGTCGGCATTCACGTGGTAACGCTCGTGAAACCAGAGCACCAAAATTGGGCCGAGAAAGCCGATTGCCAGCCCGTTGGTCGCGTTGGTCAGCATGAAGCGACGGATCAATTTCCAGGTGGTCTGGGCGAGGGAGGCTTTCGAGCGCGCTCTGATCGCTCGCGTGCGTTGCTCTTTGATCGGCAGGACGACGAGCGCGAGGAGTATTCCGATCGCTGCCGTGAGCCAGAAGAGCGGGCGCGCCGGAAAGACGGCGAGCCCGGCGCCGAGGATACTGCCGACCGTCCCGACCAACGAGAGGCGCGCGAAGACTGCGGTTCGCCGCTCGTCACCGGAGAGTTCTGCAGTGAGCGCTTGCTCGGCGACAAAATAGGGGCCGAAAGCACCTCCGCTGCCGACGCCGCCGCCCTGCCCGATGGTACCCAGCGCACCGGCGACCGCGAGCACGACGAAATTCCCTTGGAGCGCAAAAACGACGCCTGCAAGCGCCGTGAGAATGCCGAAGGCCGCGAGGATCGGCTTGCGACCGATACGGTCGGCGAGCGCACCGACGGCGAGCGTCAGCAGCGCTCCCGAACCCGCGCCGATCGCGATCAAAAGCCCCACTGCCGTTGCGCTGTATCCCAACGAGAGCAAGTAGAGCGGCACCACGATCGCGAGGTATCCCTGCGAGACACTGCGGAGCACGCGCCCGGCATAGAGCGGCAGCAACGGATTTCGAAGCGGCATCCCCCATCGTTCCCGGCGGCCTCGCCATTCATCCTTGCAGGAACCCAGCGGAACGATGGGGGAGGGCAGCACGTGCAGATCGTCGATGGGCGCGCGATTTTTTCGGGCTCCGATCTTAACCGCTATCTTGAATGTCGGACGCTCACCGCGCTCGACTTCTCTGCAATCGGCGAGCAACGCGAGCGCCTCGAGATCGACCCACAGGTAGAGATTCTCGCCGAGAAAGGGATCGCCCACGAACGCCGGTACCTCGCGAGCATCGAAGCGAGCGGCGAATCCGTCGTCAGGATACCTGAAAATCGACGCTATTCGATCGCTGCATTTCAACTCGGCGAAGCGGCGACGATCGAAGCGATGGAGAGCGGCGCCTCAACGATCTATCAGGCAACGTTCTTCGACGGCACCTGGTTCGGCCGCGCCGATTTTCTCCGGCGCGTCGAACGCCCCACTGCGGGGCGCCCCTGGAGCTACGAAGTCGAAGACGCAAAACTCGCGCTCGCAGAGAAGCCCTACTTTCTCATCCAACTCTGTTTTTACAGCGAACAACTCGAACGCATTTTCGGCGTCGCTCCGGAATTCGTGCACGTTCTTTTAGGAAACGGCGAACGACGATCGTTCCGCCTCGACGAATACTCGGCCTATTACCGTCACTTGAAGGCCGCCTTTCTCGCGGAGATAGCGGCCTTGCAAGGCGCCGCTCTCGCCCAACGGCTCGACGAGGTGCCCATGCCGGTCGCGCACTGCACGCTCTGCACGTGGAGCGAGCGCTGCGCGCGCCGCCGCGAGGAACGCGATCACTTGAGCCTCGTTGCGCGCATCCGCTCCGACCAGATACGTCGCCTAGCCGATGCCGCACCGCCGATCCTCACGATGCATCAGCTCGCAGCGGCGCACGATCGTTCCGCACCACCCGGCATCTCGCGCGAATCGTTCGTCGCGCTCCGGCGCCAGGCACGCCTGCAGGTGCTCCAGCACGATCGCGGGGCGCCGCAGATCGAACTTCTCGCGCCCGAGGAGCTCCGTGGTTTTGGATTGCTTCCCGAACCCAACCCCGGCGACATCTTCTTCGATATGGAGGGCGATCCGCTCTACGAGCCTGGGCGCGGTTTGGAGTATCTTTTCGGAATCTATCTCGCCGACGAGGATCGCTTCGCGGCATTTTGGGGGACGAATCCTAACACGGAGCGTCGCGCATTCGAAGCCTTCGTGGACGCTGTCGTCGAGCGCCGCAGGCGCTATCCCAACCTCCATATCTACCACTACGCGTCGTACGAAAAGGAAGCGCTTCGCAAACTCAGTACGCGGCACGGTACGCGCGAAACGGAGATCGACGATCTTCTCCGCTCGGAGGTGTTGGTCGATCTCTTTACCGTCGTTCGTCAAGCGCTCTGCGTCGGACAGCCCAGCTATTCGATAAAAAAACTCGAACTCTACTACAACTTCCAGCGCGTCGCCGATCTCCGCAGCGGCGACGATTCGGTGGTCATGTTCGAACGGTGGCTCCTCGACCAAAACAATCGCGACCTCCTTGCGACGATCGAACGCTACAACGAAGAGGACTGCCGCTCGACTTTTCACCTCCGTGAATGGCTCCTTCAACGTCGCGACGAGGCGAAGAGCACGTTCGGCTGCACGATTCCGTGGCGCCCGGAGCGCGAACCGCCCACCATTGAAGAGGAGCGCGCGGCGGCGCTCGCCGCCCTCAGCGAGCTGCAACGCAAGCTTCTCGAGGGTATACCCTCGGTCGAGAGCGTCGCCGAGCTCGAGGCACTCGGCGAGGAAGATCGCCTGCGCTGGACCTTCGCGCAATTACTCTCGTATCACCGTCGGGAAGAGAAACCGCTGTGGTGGAAAATTTTCGATGCTGCAGAGATGTCGTATACGGAGCAGATCGAGGACGGAGCGTGCCTCGGCGGGCTTACCCTGCTCGACAAAACTGAGCCATCGCTTCACGGAAAAGAACGCAACCGTACCTATAGCTATGGATTCCCAGAGCAAGAGTACACCGCCGAGAACGGTATGCTCGATCCCCTCACGATGAAATCCGCGGGGACGATCGTCGAGATCGATGAAGAGCGCCGCCGCATTTGCATCCGCCGCAGTGGGGATATCGAGCGCGCGCGCACGTTAACCGCGTTGATCCCCGCACGGCCGATCGACACGAGCGCGCAACGCACCTCGCTCGTGCGTATCACCGAAGCACTTCCGGCCCGGATTTGCGACGCTCGGCCGCGTTCGGCGATCGATATTCTGTTGCGACGTCCGCGCATTCGCGGGGTCGCCGAGAACGGGGTGATTCAGCCGATCGTTACCGATGCCGCCTCCATTCTTCCCGTTCTCCGGCAACTCGACGAGAGCTATCTTTTTATCCAGGGCCCGCCGGGTTCGGGAAAATCGACGGTCGCATCGGAGATGATCGCCACGCTTCTCGGGGAAGGGAAACGCATCGGCGTTATGTCGACGACCCATAAGGCGATTCAAAATCTCCTCCATAAAATTGAAGTCGCAGCGAGTGCGAAGAAGATCGTTTTTCGCGGGCTCTACAAAATCGCTTCCGGAGAGATCTACGAATCTCCGTTACGCACACCTTACGTCAAGACGACCGCAAAAAACGGCGATTTCATCGCCGGCTCCTGCGAACTCGCAGCGGGAACCTCCTGGCTCTTCGCTCGCGAGGATATCCAACTCGACCTCGACTATCTCTTCATCGACGAAGCCGGACAGATCGCGCTTGCCAATGCCGTCGCCGTCGCACCGGCCGCAAAAAATATCGTACTATTAGGAGACCCGCTCCAACTCGCCCAAGTCTCACAAGGCGTTCATCCTGGAGGGATGGGGAGATCCGTCCTGGGCTATCTGCTTGGCGACGATGCAACCGTCTCGCCCGAGCGCGGGATCTTTCTCGACACGTCGTTTCGCATGCACCCCGATATCTGTTCGTTTATCTCCACGCACGTCTATGCGGGGCGATTGCAGGCGGCGCCCGATACCGTAAGCTCGTTTGTTGAGAGCGCTGGGCTCGACGGAGCGGGGCTTCGGTTTCTGCCGACCGAGCATAGCGATAACGCTCGCGAATCCATTGAGGAGGCGCAGCGCATCCTCAGCGAGATCCGGCACCTGCGAAAAGGTCGCGTGCGCGTCGGAAAGAGAAAAGCCCGGGCAATCGTCGACGCCGACATCCTCGTCGTTACGCCGTATAACGCACAACGGCTGCTTCTCGAGGGGATGCTCGCCGAGGGTGGCTTTGCGGGGGTTCGCGTGGGAACCGTCGATAAATTCCAAGGGCAGGAAGCACCGATCGTTTTCTACACCATGGCGACGTCGAGCATCGAAGAGGCTCCGCGCGGTATCGACTTCCTCTTCGAAAAAAATCGCTTCAACGTCGCCATATCGCGGGCGCAGTGCATGAGCGTCCTCGTAGCCAGCCCCAACTTACTCGATATTCGTTGCACGACCGTCGAGCAGATGGCGATGCTCAACCTCATCTGCCGCTACGTTGAATCGGCATAGGCCCGCATTCACCAGATGAAGGCATACACTTACGCTTAGGATTGCATTCTGAGGCTCGATTTCGAACGACGTCTTGCCTTCGTGAGACGTGCGGGATACGAAGACGCGAACGACGCCTTACGCTTGCGGCACGACCCGACGATGCGTCGGATTCATCGTTACCAACTTGAGCTCATCGTCGACACATTCCGCAATTTTATGCGCACGCTCGCGATACCCGAAGCGATCGAACCGTAGTCGCTCACGAGTCGTCGCGAGAAATCGATCAAGACCGGTGCAAAGGTCGTCGGTCACCGCCGCTACGGCGATCGCCACCGATGGCAACGGCCACACGAACACGTCGGCCACAATGTACGCCGGAAGAACGACGGGCGATCTGCGCCCTTCTGTGCGCGCAATCGGTTTTTTTGGCACTCGGTGGCGTCCGAATCACACCGCCGGGGGCGCCCAAAAACAGGGCGAACGGCAGTCGACGCGACGCACCCACCAACGCTCTGTCAAGATATGCTGTAAACTTACGAAATCTGATCGATTAGATCGAGCATATCGTTGGCGTGCTCCTCTTCGACCGCAAGGATCTCCTCCATCAGGCGGCGCGACGTGACGTCTTTGTCTCCCAAATAGCGAATGATTTCTGAATATGATTCAATCGCAATTCGTTCGGCAACGAGATTTTCACGAATCATTTCAATAAGATCTTTCCCAACGACGTACTCTGAATGGCTACGTGCGGTCAACGTTGCGGGATTGAGGTCTGGTTCGCCGCCGAGTTGTGTAATTCGCTCGGATATGCGATCGGCGTGGCCTTGCTCCTCGGCTGCGTGCTGCAAAAATTCTGCAGCAACCGCGTCCTTATTGAGGCCCTTAGCTGAATAGAAGTGACGTTTATAGCGCAGTACACAAACTATTTCGGTAGCGAGTGCCTGGTTGAGAATATTCACAACCGCAGCGGGGTCGAGCGTATAGGTGTTCGTGATCGCGCCACGATCCATATGTTCGCGTGCGCGCGCACGTAGGTTTGACACGTCGGTTAGAAATGGCTTGGACTCAGACATGGTTATCCCCTTATAGCGAAGGTGCTCTATCGATATTCCCATTTTGCGCGAAAAGGAAACGCTCGGCGTCCTTCGGCGCGATCGGTCCCGAGCGAAGACGGCGAAGCCACCGTGGGTCGTACGGAGGCGATTTCACAATACGCTCGCGCGCCTGGTTAATGCGCACGAAGACCTTCATCGTCTCTTCTTCGGCGAGATTTAGGATTTTTCTATGAACGTGCAACATGGTACCGATGCCCTCGATGAGCTCGCGCGGTTCGGCCTGCGCGTCCACCCCGTCGACGGCACGCATGACGAATTGGGAAGACGGCACCGAACCAAGGCCCGGATCGCGATCGATCCCGAGGCTTCCGGCGGCCCATCGATCGTCATCGGGATCGGGGAGGGGGAGGCGGAGCGCTTGATGCCGCTCACACCATTCGAAGCGACGACGATGGTCGACGAACTGATCGCACGCGGGCTTCTCGTCGCGAGCGAGCGGCTTCGCCACACGGTCGAACACCTGCTCGCACGGCTCAGTGAGGTCTATACCGAACTAGAATTGAACTCGCTGAAGCTCGACACGGTGATTTTCTCGGAGGCGGGATACTGCATCGATTCCGCGCACCTGCAGTATTCCCACCGACCGCCGCATCACGGCACGATGCAGTCGGGGGTCGGCGGCCGCGACAACGTCGGCGTCCACCCCCATCCTCACGGCGGGCACCGCTAGGCCGAAACGCGCCGCCCTCGGCTCAACGCGGCGGAGAGAAACCGTAGGGCGAGCAGCCCGATAATCGAGATCGCCCACGCCGCGGCCAACATCGCGAAATCGCGTCCGTGGAGCGCCTGGAACGAAAAGAGCTCCCGGAGCGGCGCAATCGCGAGCGCGGCAGCGAGAAAAAGAAACGCGCCAAGCCCGATGACGAGCAATGCGGGGTTCCGCGCGCGCATCACGCGAGCCAAGCTACCGCCGGTCGAGCGATTGATAAAGAGCAGGGCGACACTCGCCAACACCATCGTCGTAAAGGCCAACGCGCGCGCCACGCGTTCGTCGCGCCCGATTGCAAGCGCGACGACGAAGATCGCGAGCGTCGCAGCGAGGACGATCGTGCCCTGCAACGCAGCGTTGACGAGGAGCGAGCGGTCGAAAAGAACTGCGTCGACCGGGCGCGGCGGGCGGCGCATAATATCTTCTTCCGCCGGCTCCGCCTCAAAAGCAATCGAACACGCCGGATCGATGATGAGCTGCAAAAACAGAATATGCACGGGAAGCAGCACGAGCGGCATGCCGAAAAGCACGGGAAGTAAGCTCATTCCCACGATCGGAATATGTGCGGCGATCACGAAGGCGATCGCCTTCCGGAGATTATCGAAAATGCGACGACCGAGTTTCACCGCCTCGATAATCGAACCGAAATCATCATCGAGAAGAACCAGAGCTGCTGCCTCGCGCGCGACATCGGTTCCCCGCGCTCCCATTGCAATGCCGACGTGTGCGGCCCGAAGCGCCGGCGCATCGTTCACTCCGTCACCCGTCATCGCCACGATCTCGCCATTGCGCTTCAGAGCTTCAACGAGCAGTAATTTTTGCTCGGGGACGACGCGACAAAAGATATTCGTATCGGCAACCATCGCCGCGAGTTCGCCATCGCTCATCGTCGCGAGTTGTGCCCCCGTACAATAGCGATCGGCGTTCTTCAACCCGATGCTATTCGCAACGCTGACCGCCGTTGCTGGGTAATCCCCGGTAATCACGATGGTACGAATACCCGCGGTATATGCCTCGGCAATCGCTGCAGGCACCCGAGGGCGCACCGGATCGGCGAGAGCGATCAGGCCGACGAACTGAAACGCAAACTCTTGTTGCGCCTCCGGGAGGCGCTCGCCGCGATAGCGCGCGCGAGCGACGCCCAACACCCGCAATCCCTGCGATGCGATCTCCGAGACGCGTTTTTCGAGCACGGCCATTTCGTCGCCGGAGAAACGGCAGAGATCCGCGATTGCTTCGGGTGCCCCTTTCGCAGCGACGACCCAAAGGCGCTCCTCAGGGCGCACCCAAGCCCGCGACATCGCGAGCGTCGTTCGCGAGAGTGGATACTCGCCGGCGAGAACCCAATCGCGATGGATGTGCTCGCTTCCCGGTAACCGTTGTTCCAACGCATCGGAGATCGCGCGTTCGGTTGGGTCGAAGGGGTCGCGATGGCTTGCGAGCACGCCAAATTCGAGTATGTCGTGAAATGGATCGGGGATCGTCGCTTCGTTATCGCAGCGGCAGAGTTCGCCGTCGGGCGCGCTTAACGTGACGACCGACATGCGGTTTTCCGTGAGCGTTCCGGTTTTATCGACGCAGAGGACGGTCGCCGAGCCAAGCATCTCAATCGCTGGAAGGCGCCGAGTGAGCACGTTCTTCTTTGCGATTCGCCAAGAGCCAAGGCCGAGAAAGACCGAGAGAACGACGGGAAGTTCTTCGGGCAAGATCGCCATCGCGAGCGTGATCCCCACGAGAATCGCTTGCAGCCAATTACCGCGCGAGCCACCATAGACGAGCGCGACGATTGCGCTGAGCAGCACTGCTGCAATAGCAAGTCGGCGAACCACCGTTGCGGTCTCGCGCTGTATGCGTGTCGGCTCGACGGAGACACCGGCGAGCGCTCGTCCGATCGAGCCGATCTCTGTCGCCGCGCCGGTAGCGAGGACGCGCGCGCTGCCCTTCCCTTGCACGACCATCGTTCCGGAGAACAGGAACGGAAGATCGATGCCGCCCGGCCTCGCCATGCGCTCGGGCGTGGGCGCGACCACGCTCTTCCGCACTGCTGCCGATTCGCCGGTGAGTAACGATTCATCGACGCTGACGCTGGTGCCGGAGATCAAGACTGCATCCGCAGGCACGCGGTCGCCCTCCAGAACGACAATAAGATCTCCGCAAACGAGTTCGCGCGCCGCAATCGTTCTTTGGCGCCCATCACGAATGACGATTGCACGATACGCGGAGAGTTCGCGTAGCGTGTCGAGCGTTCGCTCCGCCTTCTGTGCCTGCGAAAGCGTAATCCCCACGACCACGGCGACAAAGGCCAATAGCATCGCCGCCTCGGCACGATCGCCGAGCAGAACGTAGATAATCCCGCAGGCCAGTAAGAGCAGAAACATCGGTTCGCGAACGGCATCGGCGGCGATCCACAACCACGATCGGCGACGCGTCGAAGGGAGCTCGTTCGCTCCGTCGTGTGCGAGCCGCTCCGCCGCTCGCTCCTCGCTCAGCCCTCGACCTGCATCTCCGTCTGCCTCGCTCGGGGGGTTAGCCACGAGCGTACCTCAGCGCGATGCGCAGCATGGCGGCGACCGGAACCGCGAGATAGAGACCGAGCGGGCCGAAGAGCTCTCCGCCCACGAGCAAGGCGAGAACCACCGCCGAGGTGGGAAGACGCGTCCGAGTACCAACGATCGTCGGCGACAATAGGTACGCTTCGATTGCAAAGACGATCGCGAGGAGCGCGGTGACGAGTAGTGCTTTCGCAACGCCTCCAGCGGCAAGTGCGAGCAGCATCGACGGCACGAACGCAGCGATTCCGCCAAGATAGGGAACGAGGTCGAACGCCGCGGTGAAGATCGCAATCGAGAGCGCAAAGCGAATCCCAAGAATGTGCAAGACGAGGAAGACCAGCAGACCGACAAGAGCACTGACGAGCATTTGCGCGCGAACGAACCCATCGACAACATCGTACATCTGCGCCAGCATCGCACGGATGCCGTCCCGTTGCTCGCTCGGGAAGATCGAGAGAATCGACCCTCCGTAACGCGGAGCATCGAGTTGGAGGTAAGCGGCCAAGACCGGAGCGAGAACGAGGGCGGCGATCATCGCCGTGGTCGAACGCAGCACGGCAAAGGAGGCGCTGAGAATCGTGCGCGACCAATCCAGTAGCGTCGAAGCGTTCGGGCCGACGAGCGCACCGAGCTCTTCGCGCATCCCGGAAGGCAGTTGCAGCAGCGCAGCGCGCGCCGCATCGGGCATCGTGGCAAAGAGTGCACGGGCCTGGCCGTAGAGCATCGGCCCGAAGAGCAGCACGGCACTCCCTACCACGACGGCGAGCGCCGCATTCGCGAGGATCACGGCGAGGAGGTTCGGCAGCACTCTGCGCAGTCGCCGCACCAACGGCCAGGTGAGCAGGGCATAGAGCAGCGCGGGAACGATCGCGAGCAGCACCGGACGGAGCAGCCACGCCAGCAGCACGGCAAGGAGAAACCCCGCCCCTACCGCTGCCAGCCGCGTCGTCCGAGCATCCATAGGACCATCTTGGGCACTGCGCGTGAAATCCCCGGGAAGATTGAGGGCCGTGCGCTATTGAGCGTCGCTGGGCCGATCCGGCGCCTAATGCGTGACGATCGGCGCGCCATTTGAATACGGTGCGCCCACCTTCATGAAGCGCACCTGTCCGTTCGGTAGCGGAGAGGACATAGAGCCGGGCATTTCCCTCGCGCACGGGCACCTCCAGCGATCGGCACGGGGTTGGTTGGCTCGGTTATCAGAAGCGCCGTAAAACCCCGGCGTTCAGGCCGAGGATATAAGGCGCGCTGCGCCATGCGTATGGCACGCTCGCGCGAGAAAATAGGGTAGTGATTCGTCGTCAAGGGTATCGTTTCCGACTCAAGCCGACCCAGGCCGATGCTGCGCTGCTTCGGCGCTTCGTCGGCTGTTCGCGCTTTGTTTGGAACGAGGTTCTTGCCCTGAACGAATTGCGACATGAACGCGGCGAGAAGCGGCTTGGCTACAACGCAATGGCTGGCTATCTCGTCTATCTCAAAAGCGAGTATCCGTTTTTGCGCGAGGCACCTTCGCAGCCATTACAGCAAACGCTCAAAGACCTCGCCACCGCCTATGAGCGCGCGTTCGACCCTCACCTCGCTGCACAATTCCCGCGATTTAAGAAGCGCGGACGCTCGCAAGGCATCCGTTTCCCCCAGGGTTTTGCTATCGACGGCAGCGGTGTTTCTCTGCCGAAGATCGGATGGATCGGCTTCCGCAAGAGTCGTGAGATCGAGGGGGTATTAAAAAATACCACCGTCTTGTACGACGGCACGCATTGGTACGTCACGATTCAAGCGCAGCGCGAAGTGAACGATCCGGTTCACCCGTCTCGTTCGACGGTCGGAATCGATTTGGGCGTGGCGAAATTCGCCGCGCTTTCAGACGGTACGTTTGTCGAAAGCGTCAA
>JABEUW010000004.1 GCA_013043945.1 Vulcanimicrobiota bacterium
GCGATGCTCGGCACCGCCCTCGTCGGTATCGCCCGCGGTGCGGGCGACCGGACGCTGCACCAGCGTGCGGCGGTCGCGGGAGGTCAGCGCGTCGTCTTCGACTGTTCGAAAGCGCGCGTCTCCTGCGATATCTCCGCGGTCGGCTCCGCAACGCGCCATGCACAGGTGACGGCGAGCATCTCGGGCCCCGATGCCGCCAACGTCGAGATTCTTCGCAAGCCGGGAAGCGCGCATTTCGTCGTTACACTCAAGGACCAGCCGACAGAATCGAAATCGCTCTGGTCGATCGTGAGCAATATCTTCCATCCGACGAGCTGGTATCGCCCGAGCGCGTACGCAACGGTGCAATTGAGCGTACCCAACGATCGCGAACTCGATATCTCCAACACGAACGATCGCATTCACGTGAGTGGCGTTCGCGCGCGGCTCTCGCTCGCCGACGTGAACGGAAGCATCTGGGCGAGCGATAGTGCGAACGTACATGCTTCGACGGTGAATGGTTCGCTGCACCTCACGCTTCCCGCGGAGACGCCGGAGGTCAGCGCGAGCAGTGTGAACGGCAAAATCGAGGTAACGCTCGCCGGAAACTTCAGCGGGCGCGTCTCGGCCTCGACGGTGAACGGCCATGTCAGCAATCCATTCGGGAACGGCAGCGGCCCCGGGCGGCTCAGTCTCTCGACGGTGAACGGGAGCATCACACTGCAACACCGCTAATTCGGTGCGTGTGGCAGGTGCCCGCGAACGACGGATAGCACCGAAGCCGACGAGATGCTCAGCCTCGAAAGCCTTCTGGTAGAATTCGATGCCGGTCGCCCGCGCGGGCTCGCGCGGGCGATCACGCGTGCGGAGTCCGGCGAGGGCGCCTCACTGATGCGCTCGCTCTACGGTCGCACCGGCAAAGCGTTAACGATCGGGCTCACGGGCCCACCGGGTGTCGGGAAATCGACGCTCACCTCGGCACTCGTGAAGAAGGCGCGCAGCCTCGGCAAGAGTGTCGGCGTGATCTCCGTCGATCCCTCGTCGCCGTTCTCGCACGGTGCGTTGTTAGGCGATCGCATCCGGCTCACCGAGCATTTCGTCGATCCCCACGTCTTCATCCGTTCGATGGCGGCGCGCGGACATCTCGGCGGCGTCTCCGGAGCGACCGGGGATGCGGTGCTGTTGATGGATGCCTTCGGGCTCGACGTGATCGTCGTCGAGACCGTCGGCGTCGGGCAGAGCGAGATCGAGATTGCGGAGCTCGCACAGAGCACGCTCGTCGCGCTGCAGCCGGGGAGCGGCGATTCGATTCAGGTGCTCAAAGCGGGGATCATGGAAATCGCCGATATCTTCGTCGTCAACAAAGCCGATCACCCGATGGCGAACCAGCTCAAACGCGAGATTCGCTCGATGATGGAGATTCTGCAGTACGGTGCCTGGGTTCCCGAGTTAGCGATGACGCAGGCGTTGGAAGGCACTGGAATCGACGAACTCTGGAGTGCGATCGAACGGCACCGCGCCTATCTCTTCGAGAGCGGCGAGATCGAGCGCAAGCGGCGCGCTGCGTTTAACCATCAGGTGCGCCAGCTCGCGCTTGGAAAACTGCAGCATCGCCTCGATGCCGCGATCGCCGCGCACCCCGATCTCTCGATCGATCCGTACGCGGCGTCGGAGCGGGTGCTCGCGGAGTTTTAATACCCCGCGGCGCCGGAATCGCCGAACGCGATCACCGGGCAGTTCACGAAGAAGCCGGCCGGCTTCGGTGAGAATGCGGCGAATACGTCGTACGACGTGATGCGCGTTTTCTGCGGCGCGCCGAGGACCTGCACGCCCCAGAGCGGCGAGTAGGCGTTGCTCGCGTAGAGATGCGCGACGTTCGGAACGAGCGAGAGGATGTTGAAGGGTGCGCTCAAGTGCGCTGCATTTGCCAACGTTGCATCTGCGCGGAGCGGCGTATGCAGCGTGAGATATTTTAAACCCTGTCCATCCTTCGCACCGGTCGGGCCGTCGGCGACGACGCCGATCGGAATCGTCGCCGCGATCTGCGCCTTTGCGAGTCGCGGAACGTAGGTCGCGCGTTCGACGGTCGCTGCGACCGGGTTCGATGCGTCGGGGCTGATGTAATAGATCGGTTTGCCGTCAAAGAAACCACGCGCGAGGGTCAAGGTCACCCTCATCGTTTTGGTATCGATCGCGAGCACGCGATCTTCGGTGTTGCGGTGGTGCACGACGTCGAACGGCCCGTTTCCGGTCGCAACGATCGGTGCGTTGAGAATGCCGCGTTCGCCGCGAACGCGTACGAACGGCGAATAGAACGCGTCGGCGATGCCGCCTGGGTGCGCGACGCTCGGAGGGAAGCCCGCCGCCGAGGGCACGAATATGCGCGTCGGCGCGAAGTTCGGAGCGCCGGCGAAGAGAAGCCGGCCGTCGATGCGGCGCGCGCTCTGGGTCGCTGCAGCGCCGATATTCGCGAGGCTGGGAGAATAGATAACGCGGAGGCGGCGAGCGGTCGCCGCATTCGAAGCGTCGGTGACGATATACCACACGGTTTCGCCGTGCGCGCTCCCGCGGTAGAGCGGCAGGACGGCGGTATGGTTCGTGGTGTTCACGGAGATCGTGCTGGGGAGGATCTTCTCGCTCGCCGCCCGTGCGTGGGCTCCGAGGGAGAGGCTAACAAGTGCGGCCGCGAGGGCGCCGGTGAAGTATTTCATGGTTCTCCTAACGCGCGATGTAGGCGAGCCGGATTCTATCCTCGCGGAAATCTCCCCGCTTAGGAAACCGGGCACGCGATAGCGAAACGGGGGAGGTCATGGCTAAGATGATGGATCGCCCGACCGGCGGCGGGCAGCCCACGCCGGAATTTGAAGCGCAGCAGGCCGCCTGGGAGGCCTCCTCGGCGAAGGGCAAGCCGCGCAGCGGGCCCGGCTCCGGCGCGACCGACCGCACGCTCTCCGATATTCCGTTGAAGACCTGTTACGGGCCCGCCGATACTGCGGAGCTCGATCTTGCCCGCGATCTTGCGTGGCCGGGGCAGTATCCCTACACGCGCGGCATCCACCCCAACGGGTTCCGCGACCGTCTCTGGACCATGCGCCAGTTCGCGGGCTTCGGCACCGCCCGCCAAACGAACGAACGCTACCACTTTTTGCTCGCGCAGGGGCAGATGGGGCTCTCGGTCGCCTTCGATATGCCGACGCTGATGGGCTACGATTCCGACGCGCCGCACGCGCGCGGCGAGGTCGGCAAATGCGGCGTCGCGATCGATTCGCTCGCCGATATGGAGGTGCTCTTCGAGGGCATCGATATGGGCAAGATCACGACCTCGATGACGATCAACGGCCCCGCAGCGATCGCCGTCGCGCAGTATATCGCCGCCGCGGAGAAAAAAGGCATTCCGCGAGCGATGCTCGGCGGAACGATTCAGGCCGATATTCTCAAAGAATATATCGCCCAGAAAGAATGGATCTTCCCGCCGCGCCCGCACATGCGCATCATCGTCGATATGATTCAGTTCTGCACCGAACAGATGCCGAAATGGAATACGATCTCCATCTCCGGCTATCACATTCGCGAGGCGGGATCGACTGCAGCACAGGAGCTCGCGTTCACGCTCGCCGATGGATTCGCGTACGTCGAGGCGTGCATGAAGGCCGGCATGGATGTCGATTCGTTCGCGCCGCGGCTTTCGTACTTCTTTAACGCGCATATCGATTTCTTCGAGGAGATCGCGAAATTCCGGGCGGCACGGCGCATCTACGCGCGCCGCATGCGTGAAAAATACGGTGCGAAGGATCCCAAATCGTGGCAGCTCCGCTTCCACACCCAGACCGCCGGTTGCAGCGCGACCGCTCAACAGCCGGAGAACAACATCGTGCGCGTCGCCTACGAGGCGCTCTCTGCGGTGCTCGGCGGCACGCAGTCGCTGCACACGAACTCGATGGACGAAGTGCTCGCGCTGCCGACCGAAAAATCGGTAGAGATCGCGCTGCGGACGCAGCAGGTACTCGCCTACGAAACGAATGTCACCAACGTCGTCGATCCCCTCGGCGGATCCTATTTCGTCGAAGCGCTCACCGACGAAATGGAACGGCAGGCGGAAGCCTACTTTGCGCAGATCGAAGAGTTCGGCGGAGTGATCGAGGCGATCGAGGCCGGCTTCTTCCAGAAGGAGATCGCCGACGCGAGCTATCGCTATCAGCGATCGGTCGAGAGCAAAGACCGCGTCATCGTCGGCGTCAACCATTTCACGCGCGACGAAGAGCGCGGCGATATGGACCTCTTGAGAATCACCGAGGAGACCGAGCGCGAGCAAGCCGCCTCGGTGCGCGCCGTGCGCGAATCGCGCGACGCCGCTGCGGTCGCCAAGACGCTGGAGCGGCTGAAGGCGGCCTGTGCCGACCCGAAGGACAACCTGATGCCGCACCTCATCGACTGCGTCAATGCCTATTGCACCGAGGGTGAGATCGTCGATACGATGGTCTCGGTCTACGGACGCTACACCGAACGGTCGGTCTTCTAATGCCGTTCGCCGTTCTCAGCGAACTCGAGCGGCATCGCGTTCGCAAAACCTTGCTGCGGGTGCGCGAGCTTCTCGAACAAGCCGCAGCGCTCGCGCGTAAACGGAGGAGTTAACAACGATGGACCGACCCCTACGCATCGTCGTGGCGAAGGCCGGGCTCGACGGTCACGATCGCGGGGCGAAGGTGATCGCGCGCGCGCTGCGCGACGCGGGTATGGAGGTAATCTATACCGGGCTCTTTCAAACGCCCGAACAGATCGTGCAAACGGCGATTCAAGAGGATGCCGACGGTATCGGGCTCTCGATTCTCTCGGGCGCTCACATGACGCTCTTTCCGTTGATTATCGATCAGCTCAAGGCACAGCAGGCCGAAGATATCGTGTTTTTCGGCGGTGGAACGATTCCGCCCGAGGATGCCGAAGCGTTGCGCGAACGCGGCGTTCAAGCGGTCTTCACTCCGGGTGCGCCGCTGCAAGATATCGTCGATTTCGTCAACGACGCCTGCGGCAAGCGCCGCGCGTTGGTCGGCTAGGCCGACGATCTCCGTTTCGCACGACTCGCTACTACTGAAGAGGAATACGTGAAGGTACGAACGCGTGTCGCGCCGTCGCCGACCGGCGATCCGCATGTCGGCACGGCTTACGTCGCTCTGGTCAATTATGCATTTGCCAAACGACACGGCGGTGATTTTCTGTTGCGCGTCGAGGATACCGACCGCGCTCGCAGCACGCCGGAGAGCGAACGTGCGATTCTCCAATCGTTGCAGTGGCTCGGTATCGAATGGGACGAAGGCCCCGACAAGGGCGGCCCGCACGGCCCGTATCGTCAGAGCGAACGCGCGGCGATCTATCGCGAACACGTCGATCGACTGCTCGCCGACGGGCACGCATTTCGGTGTTTCTGCACCTCGGCGCGATTGGACGATCTTCGCGTCGCGCAACGCGCGGCGGGGCAACCCTCGCGCTACGACGGCCTCTGCCGCGGCCTCAGCGCTGAAGAAGTAGCGCGCCGTACGGCGGCGGGCGAACCTTTTGTCGTGCGCCTCGTGGTTCCGTCCGAAGGCATCTGCGTGGTGCGCGACGCGCGCCGCGGCCCCATCGAAATTGCGTGGAGCGATGTCGATATGCAAGTGCTGATGAAATCCGACGGGCTTCCAACCTACCATCTCGCCAACGTCGTCGACGATCACCTCATGGAGATCACGCACGTCATTCGCGGTGAAGAGTGGGTGAGTAGCGCTCCGAAGCACTTGCTGCTCTATTCGTATTTTGGTTGGACTCCGCCGGAGATCGCGCACCTCCCACTTCTCCGAAATCCCGATAAGAGCAAGCTCTCCAAACGCAAAAACCCGACGAGTATCCTTTTTTACGAACGGATGGGCTATCTCCCCGAAGCGCTGCTGAATTTTCTTGCGTTGCTCGCCGCAGGAGCCGTCGACGGCGAGGAGCTCTTTACGCTCGCCGATTTCGTCGAACATTTCTCGCTCGACCGCATCTCGCTCGGCGGCCCGGTCTTCGACGTGCCGAAACTCGATTGGCTCAACGGGCGCTACCTGCGCGAACGGCTCGAGGGCGACGCCTTCGCACGGCGCGTCGGAGCCTGGGGCTTTACGCCGGAGCGCATCGCTCGCATCGCCGGGCTCGCGCAGCCGCGCATCGAGCGACTCTCCGATATTGGGAATTTGCTCGCCTTCTTTTTTGCCGGCCGATTGACGTACGATCCCGCGTTGCTCGCGGCGGGAAAAATCGAGGCGCCGACCGTGCGCAAGGCGCTCGCGGTAATGCAGCGAGAGCTCGACACCCTACGCGCGTGGGAGAGCGCGGGGATCGACGCCCTCTTTCGACGGGTCGCCGGAGCGCTCGACATCAAAGTACGCGACCTCACGCGCCCATTCTACGTCGCCGTTACGGGGAGCCCCACCTCGGTGCCGCTCTACGACGCAATGGAGATTCTCGGGCGAGATATCGTACGGGAGCGTTTGCGCCACGCGTTGGAGATGCTCGGTCTCCCCTCGAAACGCGAACAGGAAGAATGGAAAAATGTCGGGAGCGCGAGTACGGAGATTCCGGCATGATCGTGCGAGCGATTCTCTTAGCTGCAGGAAAGGGCACGCGCATGAAGAGCGCGCGGCCGAAGGTCTTGCACGAATTGTGCGGACGTTCGATGCTCTGGTACGCGCTCGCCGCGTTGCGCGATGCCGGGATTGAAGAGATCGTCGTAGTGACGAACCCCGAACTCGATCCGCACGTGCGCGCGCTCGGGGTTCGCACGGTCGTTCAAGGGGAGCAGCTCGGTACGGGGCACGCCGTGCAGGTCGCGCTCGCCGCATTAGAAGCTCGCGCCGACGGCCGCATCTTGGTAACCAACGGCGATATGCCGCTGGTACGCGCCGAGACGCTCGTTCGCGTTCTCTCCGCTGCCGGAGAGAACGACGTATCGTTGGTGACCGCGCGAATGCCGTTGCCCTCAAACTTCGGGCGCATCGTCCGGCACGGCGAACGCGTCGCCCGTATCGTCGAGGTACGCGATGCGAGCGAGAGCGAACGCGCGATCGACGAGATGAATGCAGGCATCTACGCCTTCCCCGAAACGCACCTTCGCGATGCCGTCGCTCGGTTGCGCAACGATAACGCACAGGGCGAGTACTATCTCACCGATGCGATCGAACTCTCTGCCGCGGCAGATCGACCCGCCGTTCCGGTCGTCGCCGATGAATTCGAAGAGGTGCTTGGGGTGAACGATCGGAGCGAGCTCGCCCGTGCGCGTGCTGCGATGAATCGGCGTATCTGCGAACGACATATGCTTGCCGGCGTCACGATCGTCGACCCGGCGACGACCTTCTTGGAGCCGGAGTTAACGATCGGTATCGATACGGTCATCTATCCCGGTACCGCGATCTCGCTGCAGTCGAGTATCGGCAGCCGCTGCACGATCGGGCCGCATACGCGGATCTCCGACGCTCGGATCGGCGACGACGTGTCGGTGCGCGAGAGCGTGGTGATCGAGAGCGAGATCGGCTCGGGTTCGGCGATCGGGCCGTTCGCGCACGTGCGCGGCCACGCGGTTCTCGTCGGAGAGAACCGCGTCGGGAATTTCGTCGAGATTAAAAATTCGCGCTACGAACGCGGAGCGAAATCTGCACACCTCTCGTACCTTGGCGACGCCGAGATCGGAGAAGAGAGCAATATCGGCGCCGGCACGATCACGTGCAACTACGATGGAAAGAAGAAGCACCGCACGAAAATCGGGCGCAACGTTTCCATCGGCTCGAACACCTCCATCGTCGCGCCGCGCACGATCGGCGACGGCGCCTTGACCGGCGCGGGGAGCGTGGTGACCAAAGATATCGAGCCCGGGGGTCGCGTCGCGGGAAACCCCGCGCGCCCACTTCCCTAGCCGCGTTCGCGAGCGAGGCTCTCTCCGAGCGATCGGATGCCCCCGAGGAGGATACCGAGATCCTCCTCGGTCGTGCGGTGGTTAACGAAGCAGGCGCGCAGCGCCCGTTTCCCGCCGATGCTCGTCGACGATACGACGGCAATTCCGCTCTCTTGAACGCGAATCACCAACTCGTCGTTGAATGCATCGAGTTCGGCTTCATCGAGTCCGGGAGGGCGATAGCGAAAGCAGACCACGTTCAGGCGCACCGGAGCGAGTAATTCGAGCTTTGGGTCTGCGTCGATCGCGGCTCCAAGGGCGCTCGCCTGTTCGACGTTCCGTTCGATTGCGGCGGCGATGCGATCGGCACCCTGCTCCTTCAACGTAAACCACACCTTGAGCGCGCGAAACGAACGCGAGAGCTCGGGAATGTAGTCGGTAAACCACGGCGTCGCGCTGGCGAGTCCGCGCGTCATGCGGGTGAGATATGGACCTTCGGAGGCGAAGGTGGCGCGGTGTGCCTCCCCGTCGCGTACGAGAACGCAACCGACATCGTACGGTGCGTGTGCCCATTTATGGAAATCGAAGGCGATCGAATCGGCGCGCTCGATACCACGTAACCGTTCGCGCAACGTTTCGGAGAGCATTGCGAGCGCTCCGAAGGCGCCGTCGACATGGAGATGGCACCCCTCGCGCCGAGCGATCGTGGCGAGTTCGTCGAGCGGATCGATCGCACCGACGTCGACCGTACCGGCATTGGCGACGATCAGAAATGGGCGGGAACCCGACGCGCGGTCGCTCGCGATGCGCTCGACCAACGCGACGGTATCGATGCGTTGTCGGCTATCGGTTGGGAGGATCCGCAGCGCCTCGTTGCCGATGCCGGCGATCTCGAACGCACGGCGAACGCATCCATGCGTTGCCGCCGATGCATACCCGGTAATGCGCGCGCGTTGCGGATCGATACCGTGCTCGCGTACCTCGCTGCCCAAGGCACGGGTGCGGGCGACGAGGACGCCGATGAGATTCGCCTCCGATGCACCGGTGGTAAGGACCCCCGTCGATTCCGGTGGGAATCCGAAGAGATCGCGCGACCAAGCGATGACTTGGCGTTCGACGTAGACGGCCCCGTGATTTCGACCGCCGACGTTGGCGTTCATCGTCGCTGCGAGCATCTCGGCAATCGCGCCGCTCGGGGTCCCCGTGCCTTGAACCCAGCCAAAAAAACGCGGATGAATATTCCCGCCGGTATAGGGGAGAATCGTTTCGACAAAGGTGCGATAGACCTCGGAAAATTCGCTCGGCTCGCGCGGCAGTGCTTCGCGCAGTCGTTCTTTGGCGCTCTCCGGCATCTCTTGCCACGCGGGGCGCTCGCGTACGTCGCGGAGAAAATCGATGGCATCGTCGAGCGCGCGGTGCCCCGCCGCTCGAAACGCCTCCCAATCATGCGGGTCGAGCATGTTGCCGATCGATCAAGCGCTCGAATGCGCGAAAAATCTTTGGAACGTGTTGATATTTATAGGCGAAGAGTTCGCGATCGTCGGTAAGGTGCACGATAATCGCCGGATCGGCTTCAAACAACAGTAGTCGTCCCTCGCGATCGATCGAGCAATCGAAGCCGACGTACTCGAGGCCGAGCGATTCCACCAAGCGTTCGAGCGCGCTTGCGGCAGCGGGCGGAAAGATCCCGCGCCAGTTTTCGAGGAAGGCGCGCTCGTCGTCGCGCATCCATTGCTCTGCTTTCATCTCCGAACTATAGTAGTGCACCATCCAGTTCGACGAAATCGCGAGGTGATACGGAAAGATTTCCCCATCGACGGCGACGAGGCGATACTTGCGGAAAAAGCCGTCAGGCGATGCGTAATCGATCCAGGGCGTGAGAAAAAAACGCTCGCCCGTCGTTTCACCGAGATAGCCCTGTAACTCGGCGGTCGTGCCGACGCGACGCGCGCCCTTCCCGGCATGCGAATCGACGGGCCGTACGATCGTCGGGCGATGAATTGCTTCGTTGTTGAGTTCCTCTCGCGATCGCTCGAGCGTTTCGGGAGCGTGGCAATCGGCGATGCGGGCGGCGAGCCGAGCGCACCGAACGCGGTTGGTCTCCAGTACGCGCAGCGGATCGTTGAGGATGGGGCGGCCGAGCATTTTTGCGATTAACTCGGCGAGGAGGAGCATCTCGACGTTCTCGCTCGATTCGCCGATGGCGTTGAAAAGCGCGTCGTACTCGGGCAACCGCAGCGCCGCGAGCCGATCGGGGGTCGTTAGATAAAGTTTGTGGAGCGTCGTCGTCTCCCGGTCTACGAGGTATTCCAGCGGGGTATTTGCGAACCAGTCGCCGGGCGCGCAGAGCGCTAGAATGCGCCGCCGCTCCTTCGGGGCGATCGAACTAAAGAGTTGCTGGACCGCGAGTGCGCGCTTCTGGTGCGCGAGCGCCTTCGCCCTGTTTCCAAGCTGCTGCTCGAGTTCGTACATCGCGAGATGCGCGACGATGTTCTCTTCATCGATACCCAAAGCAAGGCGATACTGCGAACGGGAGCCCTCTAAGTCGCCGACGGCATAGAGTTCGGCGCCATACCCCAATCGTGCCGCGAGGAGATACGGGTCGAGTTCGACGGCGCGTGCGTACGAGCTGCGCGCGAGCTCGCGCTCGCCGAGTTCTGCCGCGATAAACCCGCGATTCGAAAAAATCTCGGCAAGCGGCGGCGATTGCTCGCTCGCTGCGTCCAGGAGCGCGAGCGCGCCGCGAAGGTCGCCGAGGGCGCGCAGGCGTAGCGCCTCTTGATTGGCGCGACCTACATCACCGTGCGAGAATGTCTGGTTCGCCCCGCTGCCGGGAACGTCGTGCATCGGAGGCTGCATGACGAGCATCTTTTTCGGGAACGCCCTCACGCTCCTGGCGACCCTCGGTAATCGCACGCCGCCGCCTCCTCGCGAGCGCGGCAACCCGGACGATGGACTCGGCGGAATGGCGCTCGTTCGCTCGGCGGTTGCGGCGATTCGTGAAGGGCCGGAGGCGGTCGTTCGCGCCTTTGTAAAGCATGCAAACGAGGGGTGCACGGGCGCCGAGAATATCCTGCTCTTCGTTCCTGTCGCCGATGAATTGCATTGCCGTCAAAGCTTCGGCAACGATGTCGAATATGCGCCGGAGATGCGCCTTCGCTTGAACGATTCGAGCGCGCTCGTCGCGAGTGCGTGGTCTGCAAGGCACGCTCTCTTTGCATCGGAGGAACGTCCGCCGATGCTGCCGACCGAACGGAGTGGCTGTGCGGTTCCGCTCATGGATAACAAAGTGCCGATCGCGGTACTCTATTGTGGTTTCGTGCAGCGACAGCCCCGTAACGTTTTGGAGCGAAGGTGCGCTCTTGCCGCCGAGATCGCCGTACCGCTCGCGCTTGCATGCGAACGCGAACGTGACCTCGCGCGAAGTCTCTACGATGGCCTCACCGGGTTGCTGACGCCGCGCGCCTTTCGCGAGCGGCTCGCACGCGTGCTTGCCGACGATCGCAACGGTGGCAGGGTCGCTCTATGGTTCGTCGATACGGACCGCTTTAAAGAAGTGAACGATACGTTCGGGCATGCGGTTGGCGACCGCGTCCTTCAACAGATGGCCGAGCTGCTTCGCACGCATGCGATCGCTCGCACGGACTTCGTCGCTCGCAATGGAGGCGATGAATTTTGTGCGGCGTTCGTCGGTATTCCCAAAACGCTCGCAATCGAACGAGCCCAAGATTTCTGCGATGCCGTGCGGTCGCACGATTTTGGAATCCCGCTACGCGTAACGGCCAGCATCGGCGTCGCCGCTTACCCCTTCGATGCTCGAACGGCGGCGACGCTTTTAGAACGGGCGGATCGCGCGATGTACGCCGGGAAAAATGCGGGGAGGGACCGGGTGAGCTTCGCCCTGGAGGGGCAAGACTCTGCGCTCTATCGCTAGGAACCCGTCGGAGTATTGCCCACGAGTTCAACAAATGGCCGAAGGCTGCTGCCATTTTAGCCGAGTTTTTCGTTGCTCGTCGCTTCAATGACGCTGTCATTCCGCACTCCTCGCTCCTCGAAATCGGCCAAAATGGCTCGCATTGAACCCATGGCCAATACTCCGACGGGCTCCTAGGCGGTGCGCGATACCCGGCGAATGCCCCGCCTATGTCGCTTACCGCCCGGATCGTGCGTATCGCAGCGAGTTGCTTTCTTCTCGCACTCATTTTCGCCCCGCACGCGCTCTACGCCCGAGAGTTTCGCCCCGATGCGCTCGACCGGCAGCTCAACGCGGTCTCCGATCGTCGGCTCTTGGCGACGCCGATCCGGCATCTGCTCGATCCCGAACGGAGTGCGGCGGCACATCGCTTGCTGCGATGGCGCTTGCCGCTCTGGATTCTGGTAACGGCTGCAGAATTTTTTGCGCTGCTCTACCTCTGGAGCTCCGGGAATGCAGCGCGCCTGCGCGATGCATTACGACGGGGAATGCGCGGCGATGCCGCTGCGGAATTTGCAATGGGAGCATGCTTGGCCGCCGTCGTTCGCGTTGCGGCGTTGATTCCCAATTATGCGACCTATCGGCTCGATCGCGCTCTCGGGCGATCCGAAGTCCTCGGTGCGGAGTGGCTCTGGATATGGCTGCTCGGAACCGTTACGGCGATGCTCGTCGGAGGAGCGTTGCTCGCCGTCGTCTTCCGTTTGGTGGCGCGCACGAAGCGCTGGTATCTGCCGACGGCGGCGATCCTCGCCATTGCGGCGTTCGTCGGTGGAATGCTCTACCCGGTTGTCGTGGTGCCGGTCTTGTGGCCGCATCACGAACGCTCGGTGCAATTGACGAACGAGAATCGAACGCTCGCCGCCTCGTTCGGTGTCCACGATATTCCCATCCGCGTCGCGCAAGCCGATTATGCGGGCTTGGCGGATCGCGTCGTCGCGGTCGGTATTTTCACGACTCGCGAAATCCTCGCTTCGCTAGCGGTGGAACGCGCGTATTCGATCCGCGAACGCGCCTTTCTGCTCGCGCGCGTCGATGCGATGCTCGCCGCGCGTTTCCCGATGCGCCGCACCGCCATCGATCTCGCACTCGTTCTGCTCGGCGTCTCGATCGCCGTCGTGCTCTCCGAGCGGCTCGGCGTGCGGCGTGACGATGACCCGCTCTCGCGCGTCGCGTTGCTCGCAGCGCTCCTCGTGCTCGCCTACGCGGCGATCGCTCCGGTCGATCTCGCCATGCGTCGATCTGCCACATTCGCCGCGGACCGTTCGGCGGTGGCGATGACGCACGATCCTGCCGGCGCCGTTCGCGCCCTGGTACGGCAAGGCGACCATCGCGTTGAAGGGCTCTGCCCGAGCGCGGCGGCTCTCCTCTTCGTCGACCCCCACCCGGCGCTCGGCGCACGCATCGCCGCAATCGAGGGGCGCGCCGACCCCTGCCGGAGCCATCCGTTTACGCCGCGAGCACGACCCCACCGGTAACGCGCGTACCCACATGCTGCTCGGTTAAGAGTTCGATCACTGCGGCGTGCGCGATGCGTCCGTCGCAGATCGCGGCGGCGCCGATGCCTCCGCGCACGCCTCGTGCCGCAGCGCGCATCGTCGCGCGCAGATCGGGAGCGAAGCGTTCGTCATCGGCGAAAGCGAGTGCCTCGGCGGCGGTGAGTTCGGGAATGGGATCGTTGGTGATTGGATTGGCGATCGAACCGGCGCGATGGAAGAAGATCGCCCGCGAGGCGCGCAGCGCGATACCGATGGCGCGCGCGACATCGTCGGCTTCGACCGATTCTTCGCGAGCGGCGATCGGGGCGTACGCGATCGGTTCGACGATCGGCACGAAGCCGGCTTCGAGAAGGGCGAGCAGCACCTCGGGCTGGACCGCACCAACGCCTCCGGCAGCATGCGGTAGGAGCGCGCCGTCTGCGCCGGTGACGCCGACCGCACGGTTCTGCGAGAGATTCATGCGCATGACGAACGTGCGAGCGCTCGGTGCATCGGGGGCGACGATCACCGTGCCGATGCCTTCATCGCGCAGCACGTCGAGGTCGGCGAAGAGCGTCGCGTCCTGTGCGTTTACGGTTTCGCAATCGCAGCGTAGCACGAAGGTCGTTCCTGATAATGGTCGTCCGCTCACCGTCTTGCCTCCCCCTACTAGGAGCATCGGCATGCGAGCGCAGCGGTTTAGTCGGCGCGGAAGGCGTTCACGCTCGGCAGTGTGCGTTCGGTTCCCTCGGCGAGCCAGCGTTCGGCTCCATCGGCGGCGGCGACGATGACGCGCGCGAGCGTATCGCGCTGCGCGACCGGAAAGGCGCCGAGCACGTAGTCGATGCTCTCGCCTCCTTCGGGGCGGCCGACGCCGACGCGGAGACGGGCGAAGTTCTCCCCGATCGTTCCGATAATCGAGCGCAGCCCGTTATGGCCGCCATGCCCGCCTGACGGGCGCATGCGTAGGCGACCGAGCGGCAGATCCATGTCGTCGCTAATCACGAGAATACGTTCGGGCGGCGTGCGATACCACGACGAAATCAAGCGGACCGGAACGCCGCTGAGATTCATATACGATGTCGGTTCGACGAGAAGCACGTTTCGCTCGCGGATCAACGCTTGGCGCGCCTGATCCTTTTGCCGCCAATTCGTAACGCCGAAACGGCGCGCCACTTCGTCGACGATCATGAAGCCGACGTTGTGGCGCGTTTCCTCGTACTCTCTTCCGGGATTGCCCAGCCCGACGATCAGGCTGGGCGACTCGCTGCGATTGCTTATGCCTTGATCTCGCTCTTCTGCCCGAGCACTTCAGGTTCGATCTGCTCCGCAGGAGCGACCGCACTCTCTTCGACCTGGCGCGCCGTCTTCGAAGCTTCGACCGTAATGAGGACGGTCTCGGGCGCGGTAACGAGCCGGAAACCCTTCGGTAGTTTGACGTCGCCGGCGCTGACGTGCCGATGAACGCCGAGGTCGCTGACGTCGATATCGATATGCTCCGGTAATTGGTCGGCGGGGCCCTCGATCTCGATGTGGTGCGAGAGCAGATCCATCACGCCGCCGAACTCCTTCACGCCGGGTGCGACGCCGACCGTAGCGATCGGTACGCGCGCGGTGACGGCCTCGTTCAAGCCGACGCGCTGGAAATCGACGTGAATGACGCGGCGCGTGACCGGATGGCGTTGAACCGCGCGCAACAATGCGGTGTCGATCGTCTTGCCCGCGTGGACCAGCGTGAGCACGCCGCCGGCTTCGTGCCGTCCCGCGAGATCTTCGAATGCGCGGCCTTCCATCGCTAGATGGCGCGGTGCATCGCCGTGTCCGTAGAGAACCGCAGGCACCATGCCTTTCGCGCGCAGCGCCGACGCCGAGGAAGTGCCCGTCGTTTCGCGGGGCTCGACGGGAAGAACGTGGACTTTGGTAGGCATGGAGCTCCTCTGCTTTCTCGTGATAGGGACGTTTCAGGAAACGGTAATGGGTTCTACGAAGTTCGCGTCGATTTTGATTTCCTCGACGCTGAAGAGTTCGGAGACCGAACGGTTGGTCGTAATGCGGCCGATCGCGTCGGCGAAAGTCTGCGCGATCGAGAGTTGGACGAACTTCTCGCCTGCGGGCTGCAAGATCGGAATCGTATCGGTGACGATCACGCGCTCGATCACCGAATTCGCGAGCACTTCGATAGCGTTATCGGCGAAGAGCCCGTGCGTCGCAACGGTATGGACGCTCGTCGCACCACGCGCCTTAATCGCCTCGGCGGCCTTTGCAAGCGTGCCGCCGGTGGAGATCATATCGTCGACGATGACGGCGACCTTCCCCTGCACGTCGCCGACGATATCGGTCACCTCGGAGACGTCGGGTTGCGGGCGACGTTTAAAGACGATCGCGAGTGAGGCGTTGAGCCGCTTGGCAAACAATTCGGCGCGATGAACGCCGCCTGCGTCGGGGGAGACGACGACGATGCGGTCGTCGCTGAGCCCTTCACGCTTGAGGTAATTACAGAGCGTCGGCATCGCCATCAAATTGTCGACCGGAATATCGAAGAAGCCTTGAATCTGCGCCGCGTGGAGATCCATCGTCACCACGCGTTTGGTTCCCGTCGTTTTCAGCAAATTCGCCACGACCTTAGCGGAGATCGGCTCGCGCGGTTTGGTCTTTTTATCTTGTTTGGCGTAGCCATAATAGGGAACGACGGCGGTAATGCGAGCCGCCGAGGCGCGCCGCAGCGCGTCGATCATCAGCAGCAGCTCGACGAGGGCGTCGTTGACGCCGTTGCCGTTGGGTGCCTTGCAAATCGACTGCACGACGAAGACCTCCGCACCGCGGACGTTTTCGCGAATTTCGATGCGCGTCTCTTCGTTTTTGAACTTCGTAACGAGTGCGTCGCCCAACGAGATTTTCATGCGCTTGGCGATCGCCTCGGCGAGTTGCGGATTCGAACTCCCGGAAAACAGGAGA
>JABEUW010000138.1 GCA_013043945.1 Vulcanimicrobiota bacterium
ATTATCACGGGCACTCCGATCTCGCTCTCTTCGATGCCGGGGCGTCGGCGCACACCGACGATGCGGTTCGTAGCGGTATTCCGCGCGGCGTCACCCAAGACGTCATCGTCGCGCGATATAACGACCTCGACGATCTCGATGCAAAAGTGCGCGGGCGCGAGAGCGAGGTTGCGGCGATTCTCGTCGAGCCGATCGTCGGCAACATGGGATACGTAACCCCGATTCCCGGCTTTCTCGCGGGACTTCGCGCCCGTGCGGATCGCTACGGCGCGTTGCTGATGTTCGACGAAGTGATTACCTGGTTGCGCCTGGGCTTGCACGGTGCGAGCGCGTTGGTCGGCGTAACGCCCGATCTCGTCACCGTCGGAAAAATTCTCGGCGGCGGCGCCCCGATCGCTGCGTTCGGCGGCAGAGCCGAGGTGATGGCGGAGCTCGCGCCCGACGGCCGCGTCTTTACCGGCGGTACCCACGCCGGGAACCCCGTCGCAGTCGGAATGGCGCACCGCGTTCTCGATCTGCTCGAATCCCATCCGCAGTATTACGCGCAGATGGAGAGCCTTGCAGCGCAGCTCGCCGACGGCATTCGCACGCTCTTCGCCGAGCGCTCGCTGCCGTATGCCGTCGTACAGCATGCATCGATCGTCGATTTCAAATTTCGCGCGGGCGAACCGAACCGCAACTTCGACGACGCGCTCCGTGCCGATAAGCAGCTCTATCGTCGATATTACGAAGCGATGTTTGCACGCGGTATTCTTTTGCCGCCCTCACAGAACGAAGTGATGTTCCTCTCGGTCGCACACGGGCAGGGAGATGTTGAGGCGACGCTCGTGGCGATCGGCGAGTCGCTCGACGAGATCTTCACGAACTAACCCGCAGTTGTCATCCCGAGTAGCGCGCACGCTGTCATCCCGAGTAGCGCGTACTCTGTCATCCCGAGTAGCGCGAAGCGCGTATCGAGGGAGGGCCATCGGGGCGCGCTCGCGGACGCCTGCGGTGCACCGCTCCTCGCTAGACGCTCGCGGCTCGGACAAGCAATGTCAGGGTCCTCGCCGCTCGCTTAAGCGCTCGTCGGGTGCACCGCAGGCGCCGCTCGCCGCACGATGCTGCCATCCCGAGTAGCGCGTACGCTGTCATCCCGAGTAGCGCGTACTCTGTCATCCCGAGTAGCAACCCTCTGTCATCCCGAGTAGCGCGTACGCTGTCATCCCGAGTAGCAACCCTCTGTCATCCCGAGTAGCGCGTACGCTGTCATCCCGAGTAGCGCGTACTCTGTCATCCCGAGTAGCGCGAAGCGCGTATCGAGGGAGGGCCATCGAGGGGCGTTCCCGTGCCCCTATTTGCGTACCGGGCTCGGAAAGACGCCGACGCTCCGCAATCCGTTCGCGTCGACGCTGCGCACCGCGAAGACGTAGTCGTCGTAGCTAATCGGCAGCGTGACCGTGGTTACGTCGCCGACGGGGCGCAGGTGCTGCCAGGTCGCAGCGTCGGTCTTGCGCCAGAGCACCTCGTACGCCGTTGCATCGGCGGCGCGACGCCAGCGGAGCGTCGTCGTGTAGCCGAGATGCGCGAGAACGATATGCACGTGCGTCGGCGCCGCGGGCCCAAGGGCGAGCGTCGCGAGCGCGGCGACGTTGGCGCGCGTCGATTGCGCGAGATAATTCGGGTCGATGTATTGCGGAAGATCGCCGTATTGCACGCCGTGTTCGACGCGCACGTTCTGGTGTTGATGCTCGAAGACTTCGCTCGCCTCCGTAAAGCGAATCGCCGGATAGCCCTCTGCTTGGAACGATTCCTGGTCGCCGCCGCGCAAGAATCGATCGGCGCGGAAGATCTCTTGAATGTGGAGCGTCGGGAGATAGAGCCGATCGGTGGAGACGATAAAGCGTGCGAGTTCCCGAGAGGGGGAGTCGTTCTCGGTGCCCAGGAGGTTGACCAATCGCGGCTTCGCCCCGGCGGGGAGGGCTTCGCTAAAAATGCGTAGCGTGTGAAAGACGCTGCGGCCGGTGTGCGTTTTGGAGTTGCCGACGATATCGTTATTGAGATCGGCGAGGATCGGAGCGTGCCGGGCGGCCATCTCGCGCGCGAAATGCGCGGAGCCCCAAAGCCCGAGCTCCTCTCCGTCGAAGCATGCAAAAATAATCGTACCGCGGAACTTCGTTGTGGCCATCACTCGCGCGGCTTCGAGCACCGCCGAGGTGCCCGATGCGTTGTCGTCGGCTCCCGGTGCGACGCCGAGCCCGTCGGTGCAATCGCCGTTGCAATCGTCGTAGTGGCTCGACATCACGTACACGCGCCCCGGTTCGCTGCCGCGTAGCGTTGCGATCACGCTCGATTCGGTGACCGCGCGCGGCGTGAACTTCAGTTTTGGCTGCACGTAGGTGTCGAGCCGAACCGTCATGCGTCCGCCGCTCGTCGCGGCGATCTTCTTGAATTGGGCGACGAGCCAATCGCGTGCGGCGAAGACGCCCTGCGTTTTGGTCGAATGGATCTCCGAAAAATCGTTACGCGTGCGGAAGCCCACCAGCCGTTCGTCGATCGCGCGCAGGTGCGATGCCGAAACGGCGCGCAC
>JABEUW010000139.1 GCA_013043945.1 Vulcanimicrobiota bacterium
CAACTTTCGTCTCATGATATTCAAACGTATCGTTCCCATCTTCGCATCGCTCGCGCTGCTGATTTCAGTCACCGGGTTCGGTGCGATACCGCGCGCGAAAGTCGTGCTCGGCGACGAAGTCTTTCTGCGCTCGACCTGGCACGATCTGCACGGCCGTTGCGTCGGCGTCGTCACGAATCAGACTGGGGTCACCTCGCAACTCGTGAATATCGTCGATGCGATTCGCGAAAATCCGCATATCTGCATCAAGGCGATCTACTCCCCCGAACACGGCCTGCGCGGCGATCAACTCGCGGGGCATTTCGTCTCGTCGTATCGCGATCCGCGCACCGGGCTCCCCGTCTATAGCCTCTACGGGCCGCAGCGTATGCCGACCGCGGCGATGCTCCGCGGCGTCGACGTGCTGCTCTTCGACATTCAAGATGTCGGCGATCGTGCGTACACCTATATCTCCACCATGGCCGAAGTCATGAAGGCGGCCGCTCGATATCACAAGAGCATCTGGGTGCTCGACCGCCCAAACCCGATCGGTGGTGAAATCGTCGAGGGCCCGGTCCTCGACCCGCGCTTTCGATCGTTTATCGGGCTCTACCCGATTGCGATGCGCCACGGCATGACGATCGGCGAACTCGCTGAGATGTTCAACAACGCGTTCGGGATTCACGCGCATCTGCGCGTCGTCAAGATGATCGGCTGGCACCGTTCGATGCTCTGGAATCAGACGGGCTTACGCTGGGTCGAGAGCTCGCCGAATATCCCCACCTGGCAGACGACGCTCGTTTACCCGTGTACCGGACTCATCGATAACGGCGGCATCAATAATGGCGTCGGCACGGCGAAGCCGTTTTTCTATGCCGGATATCTCGGCATGCCCGCCTATTCGTATGCAAGCGAGCTCAACGCCGCGCATCTCCCCGGGGTCTATTTTCGCCCCGCGGCATGGTCGCCGTTTTTCGGGTTTTGGCGCGGCCGCGAACTGAGCGGAGTCGAGCTCTACGTCACCCATCCCCATCACTTTCGCAGCGTCGAGACGGCGGTGGAGTTACTCGTCGCAGGGCATCGGTTGATGCCGCGGCTTCGCATCAATGCGCGCGGGATGGATAACGATTGGGGCACCGACGCCGTTCGGCTCGGGCTCGAACGCGGCGAGAGCGCCGCGCAAATCATCAACGGTTGGCAACCGGCGCTCGCCCGATTTATGAAGCTACGCGCGAAGTATTTACTCTATCCGAATTAGCCGCCGTCACCCCAAGTAGCGCGACGATTCTGTCACCCCGAGTAGCGCCCCTCGGCGAGGTCGGGGTAAACTCCGCGGCGTATCGAGGGACATTCCACGCTATTCGATAGACGCCTCGAAACGATACGAGATCGATTATCCGGCGCACGACGGTTGCGGTAGCACCCGACGAGCGATTAAGCGAGCGGCGAGGACCCTGACATTGCTTGTCCAAGCCGCGAGCGTCTAGCGAGGAGCGGTGCGCCGCAATCGTCGTGCGCGTGTGTGCCGCGCGCATCGGTACGTCTCCCTCGGTACGCCCACCTCGAGAGCTACGCGGGATGACATTGCGGCTAGTCGTCGTTGCGGCGCGTGCGTAAGAAGTTGAGTTGCCAGAGGTGGATGAAGCGCTGCAATTCTTCTTGAACGGGCGGCGGCGTATCGACGAACGCCATTCCGTATGCGAACTTCTGCATAGCGAGATCGTAGAATGGAGCGAGCGCTTTGCTTCGCAGGCGCATCGGATCGAAGCCCGGTGGGCGCTCGCGAACCATCTCGGGGCGTAACCCGAAGGGCGTCTGTTTGAACACCTCTTTGTCGACCGTCATCTCGTCGAGAAAATCGGCGGGCAACTGAATATCGAGATGGAGCAGCGAGCCTTTGATCAGGTCCTCGTCGGTGACCAGGCGGAGGCCTCCCGCCGAGAGATCGTTTGCAAGCGCCGATCGGCGCCCTTTTCGACCATCGAGTTCGTAGAAAACCTCGAATTCGACCGGCATACGAAACGCCGAGCGCTTCTGCTGCACGCCGGGCTGCGCGCGAAGCATGCTCTTGGTCGTCGGTTTCTTCTTTTTCCCGAACATGAACATTTGCCGTCGAGCCGTTAAGCCGGGCAGGCGCCTCTTCCTGCATGCCCAAACACCTAGCAGAGAACCGTGCTGATCGAACGACTTACCGAAGCGCTAGGAGCCGATGCCGTCAAGACCTCTCCGGAGGACCTTGCATGTTACTCCTTCGACGCATACAGCCAGGGCGTGCTTCCGAGCGCGGTCGTGCTGCCGACCTCTGCCGCGCAGGTGAGCGCAGTGGTAAAGATTGCGCGCGATCTCGAGGAGCCCTTGATCGCTCGCGGCTCGGGAACCGGCCTCTGCGGCGGTGCGACGCCGGTACGCGCGGGGATCGTGCTCTCGTTCGCACGTATGAATCAGTTGCTCGAGCTCGACATCGAAAACCGCCGGGTCCGCGTCGCACCGGGGCTCGTCAATCTCCAGCTGAGCGAACGAATCGCGCCGACCGGCTATTTCTACGCTCCCGACCCGGCATCGCAACGCGCGAGCACGATCGGGGGCAACATCGGCACGAATGCCGGCGGCCCGCACTGCCTCGCCTACGGTACCACCGTCAATCACGTACTCGCCTTGGAGATCGTCGACGATTGCGGCGAGTGCTTTACGACCGGCGTGGAGGATCTCGGCTACGACCTCACTGCGCTCCTCGTCGGGAGCGAGGGGACGTTGGGCATCGTCACCTCGGCCTGGGTTCGCCTCCTCCGCATTCCCCCGGCGACCGGGGTCTGGCTCGCCGCCTTCCCCAGTATCGAGAGCGCCTCGGAGGCCGTCAGCGCGATCGTTGGAGCCGGGATCGTTCCGACCGCTCTGGAGATGATGGATGCCACGATCGTTCGGGCCGTCGAGAGCGCCTATGCCGCAGGGTACCCCGAGGACGCGGCGGCGGTGCTACTCGTTGAGTCCTCCGGAGAGCCCGAGGAAGTTGCGAGCGCAGACGCCGCGATCGCACGGATCGCTCGCGCCCACGGAGCCACGAAGTGGCAGGCTGCCAAGAACGCCGAACAACGAGACGCGCTCTGGCGCGGGCGCAAAGGCGCCGCCGGCGCCGTCGGGCGTATCGCGCCGAACTATTACACCCAGGACGTCTGTGTCCCACGGACGCGCCTCCCCGAAATGTTGGCAGCGGTCGACGAGGCTGCACGAAACCACGAGATCGTCGTCGGCAACGTCTTTCACGCCGGAGACGGAAACCTGCATCCGCTTCTGCTCTACGATAAGCGCGACGCTCGACAGGTCGCCGCGGTTATCGAGATCGGGAATATCGTATTGGCACGCGCCGTCGAGCTCGGCGGCACGATCAGCGGCGAGCACGGCGTCGGCATCGAAAAACGAAACGGAATGTCGATGGTCTATCGCACCGAGGATCTCGCGGCGATGGCGTGCGTTCGCGATGTCTTCGATCCGCATGCGCTCCTGAATCCCGAGAAAATTTTTCCCGCGGGTATATCGTGTCGCGAGATGCGCACGTGAACGACGCAGCAATCTCCGAAGCGCTCGCCGATGCCTCCGCAAATCGTCGGCCGGTCGCGCTGCGTGGAGGAGGCGTCTTTGCCGGGATGCAGCGCGGCGTTATCGACGCCGACGAACTCGATCTTCGCGCGCGCCGTGCGGTGCTCGAATACGAAGCTCGCGACCTCACGATCGCCGTCGAATGCGGCGTCACCGCCGCGCAGTTGGAGCAAACGTTGCGCGAACGGCGTCAGTTTCTGCCACTCGATGCACCCAATTCGGTGCAAGCGAGCGTCGGCGGAATTCTCGCTGCGGGCTGGAGCGGCCCACGCCGCCATCGCTACGGACGCCCCCGCGATCTCCTCATCGGCAGTGCATTCGCACTCGCCGACGGAACGCTCGCGCGCGCGGGCGGCATGGTCGTCAAGAACGTTGCCGGCTACGATCTCAGCCGTCTCTTCGTCGGATCGCTAGGAACGCTCGCGGTTCTTTTGCGTGCGAACTTGAAGGCGTTGCCGCTTCCGGAATGCGCGCGTATTTTTCTCGCCTCGCTCCCTGCCGGAACGCGCGAACGCGCATTCGCACAGGTGCGCAATCTCCGCCCCGAACCCTCCGCCGCCTGGTGGATCTCCGGCTTCAACCACGAGATCGACGGCGATCCCGGCGACGACGGCCGCATCGCGATCATGCTCGAATGCGAAAGTGCCCTGCTCGAACGCGCGACGTTGGACTGGCGCGCCGCTCTCGGCCGCGCCGGGATTCCCGAGACGCGACTGCTCGACGCGGGCGCCCATGCCGCGTTCTCCCGATTGCTCGACGCTCCGATGCAGCTACCCGGCGCGCACGCGCTCACCTACCGCAGCCCTTCGCTCCCATCGCGCGGGCTCGATCTCGCCGATGCGATGGCCGGGGTTATCGATCGCTTCGAAATGCAACGCGATCTGCTCGTCGATATCATGAACGGCGACGTCACGGCACGCGCGAGCGGCGATGCGGCAAGCTTCGCACAGATGGTCGGCATGCTCGACGATGCTCTCCACGATCTCGCGCCACGCGCGCGCATTCTCGCCGGGGGCGGCGATGCTCACGATCGTTTGGACTGCTTCGGGTTGTTGCCAAGCGCGCTTTCGCGTATGCGCGCACTCAAGGAGCGTTTCGATCCACACGGCATTTTGAACCCCGGTGTCGCTTTTTTTGATGGCCGACATACGTGAGGTTAAACGGTGAAATCTTCGCTGCGACGCGTATCGTTCTCTTCAGCCCGGTCCGTCGTCGCCTGCTCTTTCAACGCCCGCGTTTAGCGGGCGATCTCGCACGTTTTCTTTTGCGTGTCGTTCCCGAAGCCAAGCGCGCCTTACGCGCCATTCGGCAACGCGCGCGGACGATTCCCGACCCGCTCCTTCGGCGCGAAGCGCTCTCGAGTATCGAGATGAAGTCCTACCACGTCGCCGGAGCGGCAGTGCTCGCGACCTTTCTGCCGCAAGCGCCGATGCGGAAGTACATCAACCTCGTGGCCCCTCTCGAGAGCCTGTACGATTACCTCGACAATCTCTGCGATCGCCACCCGGCAGTTGCACCGGAAGCGTTTCCAGTTCTCCATCAAGCGATCGCCGATGCATGCGATCCGGCGGCACCGTTACGCGATTATTATGCCTCCGGTCCCATCGGCGACGACGGTGGTTATCTGCGCGCGCTCGTCACCGAGGTGCAGGCGCAACTGCGAAGCATTCCCGGCGTCGAGGCGCTCGTGCCCTTTGCACGGGAGGCGGCGTCGTTGTATGCGCGCATGCAAACCACCGTCCACGGTGAGGCGGAAGGCCGCATTCGAGCCTGTCGTTCCTGGTTCGAAGAGCGGCGTTCGGAGTATCCGCAGTTGCGCTGGAACGAATTCGTTGCGGCAACGGGCTCCCAATTCCAAGTCTATGCGCCGCTCTTTGCTTTACTCGATAGTGGGCCGGCAAGCGTCGAACCGTCGTATCGCGCCTACTTTCCTTCCGTCGCCGCGATTCACGTTCTGCTCGATTCTTTTATCGATCGTGCGGAGGACCGAGAGCACGGCGATCTCAATTTGGTCGACCGCGCCGACGATGCGTCCGAGATCGCTACGCGCTTTGCCGCACTCGCCGACGATGCGGAAGCAAAAATTACGCATCTCGGCAACCCGCGGGCACACGGCTTTACCTTGCGTATTATGGCCCTGTTCTACCTTTCGCACCCAAAAATCGAACGCGAAGGATACACCCGCGAAGCCGATGCGCTGCTCGCGCGCCTCGAACGCTCCTTCGCTGCGAGCTAGCTGCAACCACTCTCCCCTCCCTCGGCGTTCCACGAGTGATCGGAGGAAAATATGCGCGTACTCCTATTAGGCGGAACCGGATTTATCGGAAAGCATCTGCAAGCGGCGTTGCTCGCACGGGGCGACGAAGTCGTTCTCGCGAGCATGCGCGATCCCGCCGCCGCCGCATCACGCGCTTCGGGGTGCGACGTGATTGTCAATCTCGCTGGCGAACCGATCGCTCAGCGTTGGAACGCCGAGGTAAAGGCGCGCCTCGCAAGCAGCCGCGTTGGGGCGACAACGGCGTTCCTCGCGGCGCTCGAGAAAGTGCAGCCCCGTCCGCAGGCCTTCATCGCCGCCTCCGCTGTCGGCTACTATGGCACCAGCGAGAGCGCGACGTTCGAGGAGAGCAGCCCCGCGGGGAGCGATTTTTTGGGGCGCCTATGCGCCGACTGGGAGCGAAGCTCGCTCGAAGCGCAGAGCCTCGGCATGCGTG
>JABEUW010000140.1 GCA_013043945.1 Vulcanimicrobiota bacterium
CGCGATTCGCGATGCCGGTACGCGCAATCCGGTGATGATGATCGACGAGATCGATAAGGTGGGCTCCGATTTCCGCGGCGATCCGCAATCGGCGCTGCTCGAAGTGCTCGACCCCGAACAGAACAAGGGCTATCGCGATCACTATCTCGATCTGCCGTTCGATTTGAGCCAAGTGCTCTTCGTTTGCACCGCAAATTCGCTGGACACCATCTCGCCGCCGTTGCGCGACCGTATGGAGATCATCCAGCTCTCGGGCTACACGGAGTTTGAAAAGTTGCAGATCGCCAAGCGCTATCTGCTCAAAAAGCAGCGCCTCGCCAACGGCGTGAAGGATGGGCAGTCGCAGATCAGCGATACCGCGTTGCGCGCAATTATCAACGATTACACGCGCGAGGCGGGCGTCCGCAATCTCGACCGCGAGATCGGCACCGTCTTCCGCAAAATCGCACGGAAGGTCGCGGAGAACTCGAGTTATAAGACGCGCGTGAAGCCTGAGGGCCTCGTCGAGTATTTGAAGAAGCCGCGCTTCTTCAACGAAGTGAAAAAACGCGTTGCCTCGGTCGGTGTCGCGACGGGAATGGCCTGGACGCCGGTTGGCGGTGATATTCTCTTCATCGAGACGCAAGTGATGCCGGGGAGCGGCAAGGTCGTGTTAACCGGGCAACTCGGTGACGTGATGAAGGAGAGCGCGCAAGCCGCGGTCTCGTTCCTCCGCTCGCGTTCGAACGAACTCGGACTCGCCGAAGATTTCTTCGCGAAGCACGATATTCACATCCACGTCCCCGCCGGTGCGACTCCGAAGGATGGCCCATCGGCAGGCATCGCGCTGGTGACCTCGATCGCGTCGATGCTCACCGGCAATAAGGTCGATCCGAACCTCGCGATGACCGGTGAGATTACCTTGACCGGTCAGGTGCTACCGATCGGTGGACTGAAAGAGAAGGTTCTCGGCGCGCGACGTGCGGGTATCTCGAAGGTCTTGCTGCCGAAACGGAACGAGGTCGATCTCGACGATATTCCCGACGAAGTGCGCACGCAAATGACGTTCGTATCGGTCGAGGAGCTCTCCGAAGTTCTCTCGCACGCGCTCGGCAAGCGCATCATCGCGCCGGTACCGCTCGGCAACGAGAACCTCAAACGCAACGGGATCGTCGTGCCGATGCCCAAGCGCGGCACGGGCAAGCGCGCCGGGGCGGCGCGTGGGCGCACGAAGGTCTCTCCGCGCCCGGCATCGCGCGCTTAAAGCGTGCGTTCGAGGCGGAGCGGAAGCGTGGCGCTCTCGCCGAGGAGATGCGCGAGCTCGTAGGCCGGCGTCGTCTGGAGTTCGCGCATGACGGCGCGGGAGTAGGTTCGATATTCGTGGAGGGCCCCGAGCCGATCGTGCGCGACGAGGTGCGAACGGATGAGAACGCTCCACGCTCGCTCGTCGCATTCGTCGAATGCGAGTGCGCGTCGAGCGAGTTGCACCGAGCGTTCGATCTCTCCGGCGCTGAGAGCTCGGTCGGCGAGCGTTGTTAGGACCGCTTGCGCAAACTCCTCGAGTCGGCGGTAGCTCGGCGCGAGCCACTCGGGGATCTCGTAGAGCGCGGCAGCATTCGTAGCAGTTTCGAGACGCGCTGCGAGCTCTTCGCAGGCGTGCTGTTCGGGCATATCCCAGATCTCGGCGAAGCTCCAGAGATCGACGGTGACGCGCGACTCGTTGAGACGGTAGGAGCGCGTGCTCGTCACGAGCAGATCGTCGGTGAAGCGTCGACGGAGTCGATGAAGGGCGACGTACAGACGGTTTCTGGCGACCGATGCGCCGACCTGCGCCCAGAGCAGCTCGGTTAAACGCTCGGAGCCGATCCCGCGCCGATGGAGCGCGAGCGCGAGAAGCAGCTCCCATTCGCCGTGAGCGAGTGCGAAACGCTCGTCGCCGAGCAGTGCATATCCGGAGAGCAGTTCGAGAACGATGGTCGAGCTCTTCATTTCAAGCACAGGGTAGCCCGTAGGGCTTACAAAACGGTCACAATCACGCGGTCTCGCTGAACGAACGACAAAATTGTTCGAATTGCGGGGAGGGCGTGAGTCCGAGAGCCCGGTCGAGGGCGCGGCGACAGTCGGCGTAGACGCGTCGCGCCGCAGCCGGGTCGTTCGCGGCAAGGAGCGCGCGAATGGCGAGGAGATATCCGCTCTCGTCGGATGGATCGAGGCGACGAAGATCGTCGGCGATGCTGAGAGGCGCCGAGAGCTCGCCACGCGTTACGAGCGCCTCGCCGAGTTGCAGCAGCGCGTCGCGCCGAAGGCTCTCCAGCCAGAGATCGAAGTCGGCGAACCACTCGCGATGCCGGAGGGTCGATGGAATCGCCGCGGTGACGAGCGGCCGCAGCCGTTGGAGTTCCTCGATCGCTCCTTCTCGCAGGGCGGCGCGTAGCTCGTCGAGGTCGGAGTGCACGGTCGTGCCGAGGGCATACTGCCGTTGCGTCGCGAGCAGGGTTCCGGGCGGAAGTTTTTTGCGCAACCGAGAGATTGTCGTTTGCAGCGCGCTCGCCGCCGCGCGCGCATCGCGGTCGGGCCAAATCGCGGTTGCGAGTTGCGAGCTGGGAATCGGCGTGCGATGGAGCGCGAGGTACGCGAGCAACTCGATCTCGCGGCCGGTCAGCGCGATCGCCGACGCATCGAGGAGCAGAAGCCCCCGGTAGACGCTGAGATAGACCGCCTGCATCGGCGCGCGGGTGGGAATCGATGGATGGAGCGCGACCTGAATCTCTGCAATCGCACCGGAGCGTTCCCGTTCGACGTGAAGCGTCGCGGCAAAGGTTTTCATCTCGCCGAGGTGGTTCGAGAGATCGATCTCGAGTTTCGCGACCGCATTCGGGTTCGTGCGGATCGCCGTGCGTGCGAGTTTCGTGACGAGCTCGGCATGGCACGCTCCGAGTACGTCGGCGATGCGCTTGCCGACGAGCTCTTCGTTGGATACGCCGAGCAACGATTCAATGTTCGCCGTAGCAAAGAGGACGCTCCCATCGCGCCCTAGGCGCACGATGATCGCATCGATATTCGAGAGCACGCGCCCCAACGTACGTTCGATGCACAACCGGTCGCCGATTGCGAAGGCCAGCAAGACGCACTCGCTTCCGGTTCCGATCTCCGCGCCGTAGATACCGATTCCAGCGTGTACGCCCACGGTATACTGCCACACCGCGATGCAGACAAAAATCAGCAAAATCGGATAGCTTAGTAAAAAATAGCGTGCGGGGCGATAGCCGGCGCGGGCGCGGTGGATCGTTGCGACGATGACGAGAACGGAGACCCAGAGCATCGACGCGATGGGGATACTACTCTGAGGATTGAGATTCAATCCTGTAAAATGACGAACGAAAACGACGACCGGAATATACGCCAGTAATACGGCGATACCGAGGATCAGGAGGCGGTCGATGCGCGGAGCGTACCGTGCCGTCTGGAGAAACGAACGAGCGAACTGTGCGTAGAGCGCGATATTGGGCCCCCACAGTACGTATTCGATTTCGCCGCTATGCCACGGGCCGAACGGCCATCCGAGTTGCCAGAGAAAATTGTTGCGAAAGAGCTGGTAGAGAATCAGCGAGCCGAGATAGGCGAGATACCAGCCGATAAACGGTTCGCCCGACATCGCGAAGAGCACCAACATCGTCAGCGCCGTTCCGCCGAGCAACCCGAAGTAGAGATAGAGCGGGACGTGTCGCGATTCGTTGTGAAGGACGAAGGAGAGCGGAGCAGCTCGAATGCACCCGCGAGCCCCGGCCTTTGAAAAAATACGTACGAAGAACGGCCGCCGCGCCCACGCATTCGGGATCGTCAGTGCCGGTGGCCCGCTATAGAGGACGTGCCCGTCGTTGGGGATCTCGTCCTCGAAAGTAACCCGCTCCCGGCCGCCGAGCGTAGGCCGATAAGCGAACGCCGCTCGGCTCCCCGAGGGAGCGAAGATCTCCCACGGGCCGCTGCTCCGCGGGGCGGTAAGGGCGAGGTCGGCGAGAACGCTCCCGTCGCTCGCGACGGGCCCAACGCGAACGGTCCGCGCGCAGGGAGCGATCGACGGGTGAGCCCAGGCCATAGCGAGGGCGAGTACGAGGGGTGCGGCCGACATGGGCTTGCTTGCACTTCGTTTCACCGCTGCGCGCTCCCGTCATCGAGCTAAGGGGAATGTAAGATCGTCCCTCTACGCTGCGTGAAACATCACCGACGGGAGATCAGCGACCGATGCAACGCAGCAGCCTTCTTTTCACCCTCGCTCTCTATGGGGCGATCGCCCTTCTTGGTGATTGCGCCGGCCACGCAACGGGGGGCGGCCTCACCCCGCCGACATCGGCGCCTTCGGGGCCAACGCCGCTCTTGTTGACGCGCGCCGGTGGGCCGTTTGCGCTTCCGACCGCGGGCGGCTACTCCGGGTCGATGCAGCTTCCGGCAAATAATGCACCGAGCGGCACGACGATGACGCTGGACGCGTCGACCACGGCACCGGTCGGTGCGCCGACCCCGCAGGCGCTCCGCCGAGCGCACGGCCCGCGCTCGCCGCAGGCCGTCGCACTGCCGACGGTGCTCTTCGTGCTGACGATTCAGGTTTCTCAGAACGTAACGTTTCAGAGCGCGCCGAGCTTTTCGTTTCAGCTGCCCGCAGGGATATCGACCGTCAACGAGAGCTTCTTCGTCGCACTCTTCGACGGAGAGAGCGCGCAGGCACCATTACTGACGACCATTGGGCCGGCCTCGATCTCGGGTTCGACGCTGAATTTTAGCGGTAACGCCACACCGCTTACGCTCGATGCCGGGACGACCTATCTCGCCGAGCTCTACGAAGTCGCGACCGGCGCCACCGCGACGCCCTCGCCGCTGCCCTCGAGTGCGCCGACGATTGCGCCGACCGCAACGCCGACGATTGCGCCGACCGCAACGCCGACCACAACGCCGACCGCGGCACCCGCTGCATCGCCAGCTGCGGGGACGCTCTACGAGTTGAGCTACGGCAGCAGCTATACGTTCGGTGCGTTCGCACCGGGTGCGAACGGAAACGTCGCCCCGCTCGCAAGCTATTATTCGGCCGCGATCCAGGCACCGACGGGGATCGCCGTCGATGCAACGGGGCGTGCGTACGTGGTTGCATACGGGCCCGCAGGGACCGAGATCTACTCGTACGCTTATGGGGCGAGCGGTAACGCTACTCCATCGACCACGTTAACGACCGACGCGAGTGGGTGGGGGCTAGCGATCGATCCCGCGACCGACGATCTCGTCGCGACCGATGCGAACAATAACATCGTGGAGTATTTTGCGCCCGCCGCGAACGGTTCGGCGAGCCCGCTCAAAACGATCTCGGGAGCGAACACGGGCTTCAATCTCCCCTACCAAGTCGCATTCGACGGTAGCGAGAACATCTACGTCGTCAACGGAAATGGTTTCGGTTCCGTCGTTGAATTCGCCGCGGGAGCGAGCGGAAACGCAACGCCGATTGCAACGATCGCCGGGAGCGCCACCGGGCTCGACGGCCCCGAGGCGATCGCCGTCGATTCGACGGGACGCGTCTACGTCGGCAATTCCGCGAACGACACGATCACCGTCTACGCGCCGGGCGCGAACGGGAACGTCGCTCCTTCGGCGGTCATCCAGGGAGGCACGTACGATTTCCTCATCGACCAGGCAATCATCGCCGTCGATGCGTCGAACGATCTCTACGTGTTCGGCCGATCGAACGAGATCGAGGTCTTCGCCCCGGTCACCGGTAGCCCGCAGGCGCCGATCCGAACGATCACCGGGAGCTCGACGGGAATCGCGGCGGCAGAGGGAGTTGCAATCGTTCCATGATACATCGTGCCGTCGCCGCTCTCGTCGCATCGACGCTCGTGCTCTCGTCACCAGCGATCTTTCGCATCTCCGCCCGTGCGGAGGGCGTTCCGAGTTGCCGCGCGGTTATCGCCGCGCCGAGCAGCGCGGCGGGCGGGAGCCCGGTATCGATCGCCGATAAGAGCCTCGCCCCGAAGGGCACGCGGCTCACCTCTCGCGCCTGGTTCTTCGGTGATGGCTCCGCCGCATCGGGGAAGAGTGCGAGCGCGCTCGTGCATCACACCTACCCCACACCCGCCGCGACGATGACCAAACACTACACGATCCGGCTCATCCTCAGTTACGCCGACGGTGCACGCTGCTCGGCGAGCGCGAGCATCGAGATCTATAACGGCAAGCATCTGAAAGGCTATACGAAGCTCGATCTCCGTGGCAGCACGATAACCGTTCGCGACATCGAGCCGGTGCCGAACTGCGGAAGTTTCGATGCGACGATGCACTGGCAACCGCAATTCGGCATCGAGCGCATGGGCCCCGACGGTTTGCCGAACCTGCTGCTCTTCGGAACCGCGCACATAAACTCGAAAGGGACGAATGACAGCACGCCGCTGCCCGTGGCCGTTTTCTTTAGTGGTCCGATCGCGGTCACCGGATCGGCAGGGGAGTACGGCATGGGCAAAGAGCAGGAGTCCGCACGAACGCAATCGTGTTCGAAGAAAATCGAACTCACCGGATTTGCACGTACCGCAGTTTTTATGCTTCCTCCCGACTTGGTTACCTTCAAGAGCGGCGCCACGAAACTCAAATGTACGCCGGCGAAGGCCGGAAGAGCGGCTTCGTGCAAGATCGATCCGAGTAAGAAGCTCACCGTCGTCGGTTCGGAGAGGATCGATAACGTCGTGTTTTTCAACGTCAATCTTCAAGTGCATTTCCCCAAGAAGACGTGTACCTACGTTGGGCCGGCGAAAGTGTCGCCGATCGCCCTACAAAAACCGACCTGGTATACGTGCTAGCGGCGTTCGCGCGGTTCTATTCGCGCACGTAGGAAAGAATTGCGACTGCGACCATACCGAACGTGAGAATCGCGAAATAGCCGCTGGCAGGGAGGAACGTGCCGGCGGCCGCCCCGCCGTTGTGAGCGAAATAAAAGGCGCCAGCGGTTGCAACGCCGAGCAGTTGGCCGGTCGTGCGTGCGGTCGCGAGCGTGCCCGCCGCGATGCCGCGCCGCTCGTGCGGTGCGGAGGACATGATCGCGTTATTGTTCGGCTGCGAGAAAATCGTCGTGCCGATTCCGGTCGCGACGAGCGCGAGCACGATCTCGAGCGTCGTCGGAACTGCCGGCAGATGAGCGAGCAGCAGCGTTCCGATCGCGACGAGTACGGCGCCCGCCGTCGAGAGGTAACGAGCGGGAATACGATCGGAGAGCGCACCGGCGGTCGGTGCGAGCGCGACGTTGAGTGCCGTTAACGGAACGAGTAAGAGCCCCGCTTGGAGCGGGGTTGCGTGCAGTGCGAGTTGCGCCGTGAGGGGCACCAGAAAAACGATTCCGGATTGCGCGATAAAATAACAGAACGCGGCGATGGTGGAGAAGGCGAAGATGCGCGAGCGAAAGAGCGTGAGATCGAAGGTCGGCGCGTGCACGCGCCGTTCGACGAAAACAAAGAGCGCGAGTGCGGCGCCCGAGAGCGCGATCCATCCAAGCGTCGTTCCCGAGGTCCAGCCCCAGCGGTGCGCGCGCGAAAGCGCGAGCGAGAGTGCGAAGAGCCCAACGATCGAGAGCAGCGCTCCAACGGGATCGAAGCCTTCGCGGCGCGGTGCGGTTGGCTTCAAAACGATGCTGGCGGCGAGGAGCGCGAGCAGCGAGATCGGGATGTTGATCGCAAAGATCCAGCGCCAGTCGCCGAGCGCGATGATCGCCCCGCCGAGGATGGGGCCGGCGGTGAGGCCGACGGCGACCGCGGCGCCGTTTAAACCGATCGCACGCCCTCGCCGTTCCGGCGCGACCGATTCGACGATGAGCGCTTGCGTGCACGCGACGAGCATCGCCGCGCCGATCGCTTGGAAGACGCGCATGACGATTAACGCTTCCAGCGATGGTGCGAGCGCGCAGAGTAGCGAGCCGAGCCCGAAGATGCCGAAGCCCGTTTGGTAGACACGCTTGTGGCCGAAGATATCGCCGATGCGTCCGAAGAGTACGAGCGTCGATGCGGTGACCAGCATGTACGCGAGCAGAACCCACTCGGCTTCGTCGACGCCGCGATGGTAGAAACGCGCGATCGTCGGCATCGCCACGTTGGCGATCGATCCATCGAGCGGCCCCATCACGGTGCCGAGCATCACGGTCGCTACCGCGTAGCGCGAGTAGCGTTCGCTCGCACGCACGGTCGTTGCGAGCGTACGGAACGGGCTCATGAAGCGGCTAGAGCCGATGACGGTTGAAGAGCGATTTGGTGAAGGGTCGGGCGATCCACGGTTCGTGCGCCTGCAACGCCGCGTCGATCTTCGCGTCGGGCTGCACGAGCATCATCGCTAAACTCGAGCGGCCGAGATCGCGGCGCAGATCCGGCGAGAGCGGAAAGAAAAGCGCGACGTAGAGCAGCAACCAGAGAAAAACGATCCCTTTCGCCAGCGCGATGAGCGCACCGATACTGCTGTTGAGCAGTCCGAGCCCGGGAAGTTTTGCCACGCGCTCGAGCGCCCATGCCAGCGCCATCACGATCGCGTACGCGGCGACGCCGGTGAGAAACATGCCGATCACGTGCGCGGAGCCCGGCCCTACATGCGTGAGGTTCGCAATCGTCGTGTCGGCGGAGCCGTTGTAGTACCACGGAGCGAGTAACCCGGCAAAGAGCGCGATCGCTCCGGCGAGCTCGCCGATGAGGCCGCGCCGCCAACCGCGAAAGGCCGCGATGATGAGAATCGCGCCGATAACGATATCCGGCCAGGCGAAACTCACCGGCGAACGCTCGCTCCGAGTTCGTCGTGCAAACGCGAGATCGCCGCGCCGATGCGTTCGTCGACCACGGCATCGGTGAGCGTTTCGTTCGCACTCTGCATGGTAATCCGCACCGCCAGGCTCTTCTTATCTGCACCGACCTGCGCGCCTCGATATTCGTCGAAGACGCGAACGCCGACGCACTCCGCACCGACCGCTTCGCGCGCGATGCGTTCGACGGCAGCGGCCTCGATCTCGGGCGCGAGAACGAGCGCGAGGTCGCGATAGGTCGCCGGAAATTTCGAGGGCGGCACGTACGTCGGCGCGAGGTACTCGGGAATCGCGTCGAATGCGAGAGCGGCGAGATAGACCGGGCGCGCGAGCGCGAAGCTCTGCGCGAGATAGGGATGCAGGCGCCCGACGACGCCGACGTCGCGTCCGTCGATCGAGAGCGCGGCGCAGATGCCGGGGTGCAGGAAGCGATACTCGCCGCTCGCGACCGTTACCTCCGCTCCGGTGAGGCGCGCGAGAAGCGCGAGCGTATCGCTCTTTATGCGCGCGAAGCCTTCCTCTTGCCATTCGGGCTGCTCGATCGATTCGGTTGCGCGCGCGAATGCAAGCATCGGCGTCTCAAGGACGGCGTTCTCTCCGCGCGCGAAGGTATGCCCGATCTCGAAGATCGCGGCGCGCTCGTCGCGACGGGCGAGATAGGCGAGTAATCCGGATTCGAGCGAGGCACGTAGGTAGCGCTGCTCTTCGGAGAGCGGATTCGCCACCTCTACGCTGCGCGCACGTTCGTCGAGCCCACCATGCACGAGCGTGCCGAGCAACGATTCACCGACGAGCGAGTAGGTGAGGACTTCGCGATAGCCGAGCGCTTCGAGCAGGTGGGCGGCCTCGCGCTCCCGTCGATAGCGCGCGCTCGAAACCGTAGTCGCGGGAACGCAGGGCAGCGACTCGGGGATACGGTCGTAGCCCTCGAGCCGCGCGTACTCTTCGATGAGATCGACGCTCTGGGTAAGATCGCGGCGCCACCATGGCGGGCGCACCGAGAGCCGCTCGCCATCAACGGCAACCTCACAACCGAGCGCGCGGAGATGAAACGCGATGGAATCGGGGGAGGCTTCGATGCCGAGCAGCCGAGCGAGCTCGCTCGATGCGAGCGCGATCTGCGCTGCCGGCGCAATCGCGCCGCCGGTGACGACCGGTGCGAAGAGGTGCGCGCCGAGCGAGGCGAGGAGTTGGGCGGCACGGGCGACGCCTGCATCGGCGAGCGCGGGCGGCAACGTTCGTTCGTGGCGCGACGAGGCTTCGGTGCGCAACGCGAAGCGCGCGCTCGTGCGGCGGATGCGCGCGCCGACGAAGGTCGCGCCCTCGATGAGGAGCGCGGTGGTGCTCGCACGCACCTCGCTCGCGCTGCCGCCCTTGATTCCCGCGAGCCCTTGCACGCCGTTTTCGTCGGCGATGACGAGCGCGCGTTCGTCGAGTTCGAGCTCGCGCTCGTCGATCGTCGTCAATCGTTCGCCGGGTGCGGCATCGCGCACGATGAGATGTGCGTGCGGAATCGCATCTGCGTCGTAAAAATGCAGCGGCTGCCCGATCTCGAGCATGACGTAGTTCGAGATATCGACGAGTGCGTCGATCGGGCGCTGCCCGGCCTGCGCGAGCCGAATGCGAATCGCGCTCGGTGCCGGCGCGACGCGAACGCCGTCGACGCGCTGTGCGACGAAGCGCGTGCAATCCTGCGAACGGAGCTCGATCTGCGGCGCGCGCTCGGCGGGTGCCGGGGCAGTTCCCGGATTTTCGAACGCGGGTGCGCGCAATGCGGTTCCGTAAGCGGCCGCGAGTTCGCGGGCGATGCCGAGCACCGACATCGCATCGGCGCGGTTCGAGGTGATCTCCACTTCGAGAATCGGTTCGCAGAGGCCGAAGGCGGCGACGACGTCGCTGCCGAGCGGCAGGCTTTCGTCGAGCTGCATGATGCCGTCTTCGAACCACTCCGCCGGCAGCGCGAGCTCTTCGGCGGAGCAGAGCATTCCCTCGGATTCGACGCCGCGCATCTTGCGCGGTGCGATGGTGATATGCGGAAGCACCGCCCCGATCTGCGCGACCGGAATCGTTTGCCCCGCCGCGACGTTGGTGGCGGCGGTTGCGATCGTCAGCGGTTTGCCGGCGCCGATATCGATCGTGCAGACCTGCAGGCGATCGGCATTCGGGTGCTTCTCGATCGCCGTAATGCGGCCGACGACGACGCCGGTGATCGTGGGTTTGCGTTCGATGCTCTCGACGGGGAAGCCCAGCATGGAGAGTCTGTCGGCGATCGCATCGACCTCTTCGGGAAGATCGACGTAGGTACGAAGCCAGGCGAGCGGAAGGCGCATATCGTTTCGAAATCCCTATTGCAACTGACGCAAGAAATCGGTGTCGGACTCGATGAGGCGGCGGATATCGTCGATCTCGTAGCGAGCGAGCGCGATGCGTTCGACGCCGACGCCGAAGGCCCAGCCGCTCACCACTGCGGGATCGTATCCCACTTCACGTAACACGTTGGGGTGCACCATGCCAGCGCCACCGATTTCGATCCATCCCGAACCGCCGCACATCGAACAGCTCTCGCCGTTGCCCTTGCATTTCGGACAGGTGGTATCGACTTCGGCGCTCGGTTCGGTGAACGGAAAGAACGAGGGGCGGAAGCGAACGCGTTGCTCGGGGCCGAAGAGCGTACGCGAGAGATACGCGAGCGCGCCCTTGAGATGCCCGAAGTCTATTCCCTCGGCGACGAGGAGACCCTCGACTTGATGGAACTGAAAGAGATGGCGCGCGTCGACGGCGTCGCGGCGATAGCAGCGCCCCGGCGCGAGAATCGCGACCGGCGGGCGATGTGCTTGCATCGTGCGGATCTGCATCGGCGAGGTATGCGGGCGCAGTAAGAGTTCGGGAGTAATGAAGAACGAATCGAAGCCCTCGCGCGCGGGATGATCGGCGGGGATGTTGAGTGCGTCGAAGGTGTAGTAACTCGGTTCGACCTCGGCGCCGAGCACCGTTGCGAACCCGAGTTCTTTGAACGCTTCGGAGATCTCCTCGATGATGCGGCGCACGGGATGAATCGAACCGAGCGCTGCTTCGGGTGCGGGGAACGTAACGTCGATGCGCCGCTCGAGCACTTCGTCGAGCGCACCGCGAGCGATGCGCGCCTTCGCTTCGTCGAGCAGCGCCTCCATCTGCGCGACGGCGTCGTTGATGAGCTTCCCGGCATCGGGGCGCTCGGCGGCCGGTAGCGCGCCGATCCCGCGACGGACGAGCGTTACTTCACCGCTGCGCCCGAGAAAGCGTACGCGAAGTTCTTCGAGAGCGGCGATATCGGTCACCGCATGCGCACCG
>JABEUW010000141.1 GCA_013043945.1 Vulcanimicrobiota bacterium
GGCGAGCATTGAATCTTGTCACATCGAGTAGGTTGCGCAGCAACCGTATCAAGATGCGCCCGCTCTCCGGGTCGCCTCGATACGCCGCTTTCAGCGGCTACTCGGCGTGACAATGTTCGGCTACTCGGCGTGACAATGTTCGGCTACTCGGCGTGACAACGTTCGGCTACTCGGCACCGCCTAACGCGCGCTCCATCTCGACGTGCGCGATGCCGGCATCGAGAAACTCCGGACCGTGTGCGGTGAAGCCTGCGCGCTCGTAAAACCCGCGCGCATGCGTCTGTGCATGCAGCACGACGCGCGCGTACCCGCGCTTTCCCGCCTCGGCGACGAGCGCGTCGAGCATCGCACGGCCGCAGCCTCGCCCGCGAAATTCCGCACGCACCGCCATACGCCCGATCTGCACCGCACCGTCGGGGCGCGCGAAGAATCGCCCGGCGGCGGCGGGGCACCCGTCGAGCGCGAGCAGCACGTGGCAAGCACTCGCATCGCTCCGATCGTGCGCGTCGATCTCTTCTTCCTCGGGGACACCCTGCTCGCGCACGAACACCTCGCGCCGCACCTCAAAGGCACGTGCCATTCGCTCGTCGTCATCTACGCCAAAGAGCTCGACCCTCATCACGGCGAACTTCCGCCCCCATGGCCGAACTCTTCTCGCTCGCGGTCGATGCGCGGGTTCTTACCGGCGATACGCGCGGGATCGGGCGCTACGCTCGCGCGGTGCTGCGCCGGCTCGCCGCGCGCGAGGATCTCGCGCTCACGCTTTTGCTTCCCGAGTGCTTCCCCTGGCTGCGAAAGGGCGCCCTCGCCCGCGCGATCGGTTCGGAGCGCTTTCGAGTCACGACTCGCCTCCCGCAGCGAACGCATCTGCTCTGGCATCCCGCAAACGGGAGCTTCTTCTCGGCATCGGGGGTGCCGTCGGTCGCCACGATCCACGATGCGGTGCCGTTCCGTTTCCCCAACCCCGACCGCGTCGCAGGCGAACGCGAACGCGAGCCGTTTCTTCGCTCGGTGCGCGAATCGACGCATTTTATCGCGGTATCCCAATTCGGCGCCTCCGAACTCACCGAGGCGTTGAGTATTCCGAACGATCGCATCGAGGTGATCCCGCACGGTGTGGAGCGGAGTTTTACCCCAGGTGTGCCGGATGCACTTCCCGGCTCGCTCCGCGCGGGCGCGTATCTACTCTTCGTCGGCGATCCCGGCACCGAACGACGTAAAAACTTTTCCCTGCTCGCTCAAGCGCACGCCCGTGCCTTTCCCAATGGGAATCCGCCGCTCGTCGTTGTCGGCCCACGCGCAGCGGAGTACGGCGCGAGCATCTATGCGGGCGAACTCCGCGACGATATTCTCGGGAGCGAGAACTCCGCGCTGCGCTCGCTCTACCGCGGCGCGCGCGCGCTCTGCGTTCCTTCGTTGCACGAGACCTTCGGGATGCCCGGCATCGAGGCGATGGCCTGCGGTACGCCGGTCCTCGCTTCGCAGGCGAGTTGCCTCCCGGAGATCTACGGCGATGCCGCCGTATTTTCTCCCCCCGAGGACGCCACGGCATGGAGCCGCGAACTCGCACGCATCGTCAACGACGATACATTTCATAGCGACCTGCGCGAACGCGGGCTGCAGCGTGCCGCCGAGTACGATTGGGATCGCAGCGCCGCCACGCATTTCGCACTCTTCCAGCGCGTCGCCGCCGCCGCGCGCGCACGAGCATGAGCGAGCGCATCGAACGCATTCACCTCGCTACCGGTTTGCTCCGCCGCGGCGATCGCGTGCTGCTGGTCGCCTCGCAGTACGAGTTCCCGCGCGAGCCGCTCTGGGGGCTTCCGGGCGGTCACCAACAAGGGCGCGAATCCCTCGCTCGCTGCGCGGAGCGAGAGTGCTTCGAAGAGACGGGGCTCCGAGCGCGGAGCGGCGAGCTTCTCTACCTCAGCGAGAGTTTCGACGGCAACACGCACTACCTCAACAGCACGTTCGCAGTCGAAGCCGAGGGCGAGCCGCAGATTCCCGAGCACGACGATCGCGTCGTTGCCGTTGAATTCGTGCCGATCTCCGAGATCGCCACGCGCATGGCCGTCGCCGTCGTGCGCGATCCGCTCCTGGCAACGCTCGAACGCCCGGGCGAACGACGTTACTTCTTCTTCGATTCCGCCGACGTCAGCGTTCGGTTCGCGCGCTCGCGCCAATCGCGCGATTCTAAGACGTGAGCGATCACGTCGACCGGCTCTCCGCCGACCGTCGCCCCACGCGGTAACGTGATATCGCGCGTGAATCCCAACCGTTCGAGCACGGCAATCGAGGCGGAATTTTTCGGCACGCAGTACGCGCAGAGGCGCTGCAGATGGACGACCGCAAACGCCTCGTCGATCAGCGCGGTGACCGCCTCGGTGGCATAACCGCGGCCGCGAAATTCCGCAAGCAACGTATATCCCACTTCCGCAGCTCCCGGTTCGCGTTCGGGAATTCGTAACGAGATCCAGCCGGCATTCTCGCCCGTCTCGCGCAGCACGACGAGCCACTCGTAGCGCCCGTGTTGCCCGGAGCCGAGGTGGAGCGGTCGCCGCGAGACGCTCTCGACGAATGCCGTCAAGCGCAAGCCGGGGAGATCCTGAAAAGCGCGCAGATCGGCCGCCTGGAGAATCTGCCACAACTGGTCGGCGTTGAGCGCGCTCACCGGCTCGAGCCGCAACCGTTCGGTTAGCATCACGCGCATCGGGGAGAGCCCTTGTCGGCGGCACGCTGGTGCGTGAAGGAAGCGATGGAGGGTACACGATGATACCGATTGCTACCGCCTATCACACCAACGGCCGCTGCGAGGTCGCGTTTTCGGCGCGCGTCCTCGACGCACCGCACTTTTTTTTCGGCACCAACACGCAATGCGAACACGAAGCATTCGACGCGAGCACCACGGCCGGTCCGGTCGAAATCGTCGATAACGTTGGCCTCGCTCCGCGCATTCCGCTCCACGCCGGCGACCGGATCGAGGTCCGCGGCGAGATGGTTCACGATAGCGACCGCGCCGAACCGATCGTTCATTGGACGCATCGCGATCCCGCGGGGAGGCATATCGATGGTTTTATTCGCGTTCACGGAGAGACCTATGCGTGACGGGCGCGCTCGCGCGCGGTAGCGACGTCACGCCGGAACTCCTCGGGGCCGAACGCTTCGAAGGCGCGCACCATCTCTTCGTAGCGAGGATCGAGGAGCGAACTGCTCTGCACCTCGAGCACGCCGTTCGTCGAACGCGCCACGTCGATGTGCATGGAGTGATACCGCGCGGCCGTCGTCGCCCAGAAATGCGGGTCGCTAAAGACGACGGTGCGGCTCCCACTCTTGCCGCCGACGCTCTGCTTGACGGCGAGCGTGTAGATCGGATCGCCGCTCGAACGCGGCGCCTTATTGGTGAGCTTCCAGAGCCCTTTCTGTTCGAGCGCTTCGAAGAAAAACGAGACGTTATAGGTGGTATGCGGTGGTTGCGTGACCTTCACCAGCAAGCCATGGTAGCTGCGAACGTGATAGGTGTAGCGCGAGATCCCGTTGATATCGGTAATGTGATAGCGCTCTTCGTAGAGCGGTGGCTTCGGGTAGCGAATCGTCAACGTCAGATCGATCGAACTGGGCGCGTGCGCGACGCGAACGACGCCGTTCCACCGGTTGAGCTCGTCGGCGGCATAAAAGTTCCATCCCCACACCACCAAAATCGCCGATACGACGAACATGAAGATCGCAAAGCTATGGCGTCGCATCGGCTCGCTCGTTCGCCGAACGCTGCTCGGCATCAAGGACGCGATTCACAAGGGCGTCCGCGAGCTTATTGAGCTTGCGCGGTACGTGGCCGATATCGACGGATTGAAAGCGACGCAAGAGTTCGAGCGCGCGTCGATGTAACGGCTGGAGTGCCGCATTCTTGACACGATACTCACCCAATAATTGTTTCACCACGAGCTCCGAGTCGAGCCGCACGGTCAGCGTTTGCACTCCGAGGCGCGCAGCAGCTTCGAGGCCGGCGAGTAGGCCGTTCCACTCGGCGACGTTGTTGGTTGCATGTCCGAGATAGCGAAAGGCCTCCTCGATCACCGTACCGCCGTCGTCGATAAGCACCGCCGCGCCGGCGGCAGGGCCGGGGTTATTCCTGGCGCCGCCGTCGGCAAAGAGCGTTACGTGGTGGGGCCCCTGCGTCTCCATACGCTCCTCGATTAGCCAGAGCGCAGGCTTTCTCCGGCTGCCAGGGCAGCTACGCTGCAGCGAGAAAGGTCGTACGTTGTGGAAGGCAACAACGAGAAAAAGACCCTCGTCTTGCATATCGGAACGCATAAAACCGGCACGACGGCACTTCAAGCTATGCTGATCCTCAACCAGCAGGTCCTCGCTCGGCAGGGAATCGTCGTCCCCAATACGGGGCGTATCCACGAAACCGAGGAGTACGATACCCCGGGGCATCACGCACTCGCCTGGGAGATTGCGAAGCCTCCCCCATACGAACTCGTTGCGCGCGCGATCGAGGAATTAGCGGCGGCAGCAGCCCGTACCGCCGTGGTGAGCAGCGAGGAATTCCACCCGCTCCATCATCGCATCGAGATTATGTCGGCTCTCCGAGCGGAATTTGCCGACGCCGGGTACCGCACGGTCGTGGTGCTCTATCTCCGCGCTCAAGCACGCTACGCCGAATCGATCTTTCAGCAGAACGTTCGCGACCATCGGAACCCGTCGTTCGCAGCATTTATCGAAGAGATCCTCGCCAACGGTCGCATCGATTTCGAACGGACTCGATTCGAATTCGAGTATAGCCGGATGCTCGAGGCACTATCCCTTTCCTTCGGGGCCGAGAACATCGTCGTGCGCCCCTACCTTCCCGATCGTGGCCCCGAACATCTCCATCAGGATTTTCTGCGCGTCGTCGGCATGTTGCACGGATCGTTAGCGATGGATTTTACGATGACGGTTGCAAACGAAAGCTATACGTTACGAAAACTCTTGCAGGCGCTCCACCGCAATCTTCGTGGCGGCACGGCGATCGACGACGGCGACACCCTCGCCCTCGCCCGGGAACTCGTACCCCATTTTGATGAACGCATGCTCGACCACCGATTCCTCTTGTTGCAATATGCCGAAACGCTCGCCTTCTTACAGCGCTTCGCGCCCGATAATGCCGTCGTCGCCGGACGCTCGGGAGCGCATATTCCCTTTCAATCGCCGGGTGATCTCCCACCACCGGAGCATCCAATTTGGGCGGAATCCGCGATACACCGAGCGCTCTTCGAGCGTGCGAGCGAAGCCTGGAAACGATAAACGAGAAATTCTTCGGTCGTGGATATCGCGCCATTACGATAGGGGCATGATGAACACCCTTTCGTTACAACGCGTCGCCTTCGCAGCCGTCCTTGCGCTCGGAGCGATCGCCGTTACGCCTCCTCAAACGAGCAGGGAGCTCGCCCAGAGCGCTCCCGCAGCCACGATGATGCCGATGTCCGGAATGCAGATGGGCTCGGGGATGATGGGTTCCGCGAAAACGCCGGCCGAGCGAGCGATGCTCGAGGCAATGAAGAGCGGTATGGGGCATCCGGCCCAGATGGGCGGCACCGGCGCGATGGCGTGGTCTGGAAATCCCGATCTCGATTATGTAACGATGGCACTCCATCACGCGAACGTCTCGCTCGCCATTGCGAAGGTTGAGCTGACCTACGGAAAAGATCCCGCAGCTCGCGCCATCGCCGAATCGACGATTGCAGAGCAAACCGCGCGGATCGAAAAACTGAAAGCGATTGTAGCGACGCTCCATCACTGACGGGCTCCTAGGGCAAGCGCACGGTTACGCGCGATCGGCGCCACCCCGCCCGATGCGCATCGCGGCGATCAGCGCTTGGAAAGCAGCGACGTAATTTGGAGCGCTAAAGCGTAACGAGCGCCCGCCCGGGCGAGTAAACCCGGGAATCAACGCCATATAATCGGCAGCCTCGACACTCGCTGCTTCGATATCCAACGTCACCGATCCAGTGAAGCGAAACGGGCGCGCTTCTGCGCGGCAGGAAACCGCTTCGCGTGCGGTTTCGACGATTAGTGCGATTGCGGCGGTGGGGGTGAGCGAATCGGTCGAATAGTAATCGGTCGAGCGCTTCACTTGCGCGCATCGAACCCAGGGAAGGTGCTTTCGCGCCGAGGTACAGAGCGCTTCATCTCCGGTGAGCAGCAACACGGGCACGCCGAATTCTCCAAGGTATGCCGCGTTGAGTAAAGTCTCGTCGCATTCGATGCCGTTGATGCGCACGCCGTAGAGGACGTTCGGCGAGTAGGTGTGTGCGAGCACCGCGCGTTCGACGCCGATTCCCGCGTGATAGCCAGTGAAGAACGCCCCGTCGAAGCCCTCATCACCACCCTGAACCATCGAGAGCGCCTTTCGATATCCCGAAAGCACGCGAATATCGCTCGGCAATTCATCGAAGCGAAGATTGTGCATCCGCGAGTGCGAATCGTTGACCAACACGTCGCATGGCTCGGCGGCGCGCGCTCCCTCAATCGCTGCGCGCACCTCCCGCGACATGAGTCGGCGGTAGATCGGATACTCCGTGGTGTTGTTCGGGTCGCATTGCTCCCACGAACAGACTCCCGCGGTGCCCTCCATGTCGCAAGAAATATAGAGTTTCATCGCCCATTGCGTTCGCGCATGCTTGCCCGGCGGGCCTGCACAGGCGTCGCGGTGGGCGCGCTGGAATCTCCGCGACATGACGATATCGGCATCACGCAGCTCCGCGAGGGCCTCTTTTCTGGGGGCGCTCGTTCTTCTTGCGAGCGCGTGTTTGCTACCGCTCCGAGCCTCCGCCGTTCCGGTCTTCGCCAACGGCCAGGGCGGAGCGAACTGCGCGCTCTGTCATACGGTCGTGCCGCAGCTCAGCGGCTACGGGCGCTACGTGCTGATGACGAACTTTTCGCGCGGCCTCAATCGACATTTACAGATGATGCAGAATCGTTCGCTACCGATCGCCCTCGAAGCGACCGCAAATGCATCGAATCCCGCAGCGACCGGGCTTCCGGCGCTCTCGAGCTCGCTCGTGCAATGGCTCTCCGCGGGGTTTCTCGGCAAAGAGGTCTCCTACTTTGCGAGCGTGCCGATGGTGAGCGGCGGCTTCCCCGCTGCCTCGGTCGATCAGCTCTGGGTCGCCGACAACGCGTTCGATCGCGGGAACGGAAGCCTGCAGATCGGGCGTTTCGCGACGCCGGTCTTCGCTCCGTGGATATCGCAATCACTCTCGCTCAGCGGCTACGGCATCGCGAGCATGCAGGTCGGATCGAACGCGGCGACGCTCGCCGATAACCGTTGGGGAGCCTCCTACACGCAGGTCGGTGCAAACGGTCTGATCGGCAATGTCGCCTATCTCGCTGGCAACGGCCCGATTGAGAACGCGCTCGCTACCGTCGATGAAGGAAGCGCGTGGAGCGCATCGCTGCAGTTTCTTTCACCCGAGAAGCATTGGTCGGGCGGCCTCGCAACGCTCGTCGGTTCGAACCTCAACTCAGGCGGCGCGATCGATCGCTATACGCGCGAAGCGGCGCTCGCGTCGTACGATATCGGTCGCTTCGATCTCTTAGCGATCGGCACGATCGGACACGATACCCTACCGCTACCGCTCTCGGCGGCGAGCAGCACGAGCAAAGCCTACTCGCTCGAGACGATCTACGCCCCGCTCTCGTGGCTCCATCTCGATACCCGGTACGAACGCATCAACGACGGCCTGGGAAACGACACGACGAATTACATCGTCGACGCGGCGCTCGATCTTCGCCCGAATATCGTGCTCACCGTCGAAGATCTCGCTCGTCCCGGCGCGACGCCGATCACGCAGTATCAGCTACTCTGGGCCGGGCCGTGGTTTCGCAACCGCATGCCGCCCGGGACGATGCAGCCGACGCCCGATCTTCACGGGCTCTCCGCCGCGCACGCACGCGCACTCGAAAACGGTCGTTCGATCTTCTATACCGGCAAAGATCTCGCTGGCGTGCGCATTCACGGCCCCGATCCCTTGCGCGCCTACCAGAGCTGTGCGGTCTGCCACCAACCAACCGGCGTCGGCGGCGTTCGCCTTCCCGATGGCGCGATCAGCGCTGAGCTTGGCCCGCACGCGCACATGCGCGACAACATGGGCGTATCGAGCGCGACGAACGCGATGGCTGGGATGCCCGGCATGAGCGCCCCTGCGAAGCCCTGGAGCATCGCCGATTTCGAGCGCGCGATCGCACACGGCGTCGATAACACCGGCATGGCGTTAAGCCCGGTGATGCCGCGCTGGCAGATGTCCAAGCGCGACCTCCACGATATCGCGCTCTACGTTCTCACGCAATTACATCCTCACGGCTGAGGCGTCGCCAGCGGTATGAACCCGGGCCCAACGCTCGGCGGCTGCCACGCATTTTCGTGGCCGAGAGTGAGAACGAAGGGCGCGTTTATCGCTCGATTAGTGAATCACCACATGGAGCCACAATCCGGGTTGGGCATCGATGTGGTAGCGCCCACCCCGCCGTTTGACGAGTTCCCACGGCCTCAAGGTGCGCTTTTCCGCCTTGAGCGCCCCGCCAAGACCATGGTCGACGACGAGCCAGAACGCCGAGGCAACCTCGTGGCTGATACAGGGTATACCCTGGAAATTATATCCTACGATCGTGGTAATCATCGTGCCGTTCCAAACCTGGTGTGCGGCGATCTCATAGCCGCCCGAATGCGATACGATGTGCATGCACTGCATGTGCTCAAACGCAATTCTCTGGGTTATATTCGTCTCGTTCTTGATCTCAAGATGATAGTGCATCGTGACGGCTCGCGCGCTCGTGGCGAGCCCCAAGAGCATCGCGAGCAGCAGAACTCCGACTCTGCGATTCATTTTCAATGGGTCTCCTATCTTCTTATTCAACGACTCGGTTCCGGCCTCAGCAACAGTGACGGCGCGCCTGCCGCTTCCGCCTGCGAGGCGCTCGCAGCTTCGGCCGAATCGGAAAGAAAATGGTCGGGCTGACTGGATTCGAACCAGCGACCTCTTGACCCCCAGGCAGAAAACTGCTACTTGCAGCCGGTTGCAGATTTGTGCAAGTTATTGAAAAAGCCCCGCCAAATAAGGCGAAGCGCTCGTTCTAGTTCTGTAGACTATTGCAGCCCGTTGCACCTTTTTGCGCCCTCTATTGGGCTACATTTGGGCTACAGATTCAAAAGCGGTGCGAATCGGGGTTCTCGGCCATTTTCTCGGCCATTATCGATCCGAGGCTCGATGGTGCGGTGCTCCTCTCGCTCCAACCGATGAGCGCGTCGTCGAATAAGCCGGCTGCCCAGGAGCGGGCGGCTGCACGGACGAGAGGGAGGGCCGTCGCTCGACGCAGCCCCCAGTCGAGATCCAGGGCGCCCAGGATAGACGCGGCAACGCGCAGCCGAGGCTCGAATAATTCGGGAAGCTTCTTCTGCTTCAAATAGCTCGCTGCTCTGTCGTTCGCCTCGCGCGCTTCATCGTTCTCGTTTGACGCCAAGGCGCGCCAAATAGCACCGACGAGTCTTTCTTGCTCGCTGCTTTCGTCGCTCCCGTCACGTTGAAAAAACGCCGCGTAAAGGGTCGCAGCAGAGCGGCCCTCGGGCTCGGCTATCGTGGCTCTCGCCCACGCATCAACGTCATCGCCGGGAATCCATCGGCGTTCAGGTCGCGGATCGTTCCCGTTGCCCCGGTCGTTGTCGATCGCTCTAATCGCGAGGGCTGGATAACTAAACCAAAGACCCTCGATAACGCTTGCCCCTGCAGCGATCGACAAATTGACGGCAACCCCAGGAGTAACGGCTGCGCGTCCTTCGAGAATTGCGTGAAGTCGACGCCCGCCGAGCGATGACGACCCAATCCCGTCGTCGGGTTGAGCGAAGCTGAGCCGGAGGCGATAGGTCGAGACTCCGCTGCGCTGCATCGCGAGGCTAAGCCACGCGCCGAACCGCTCGGAAACCTCTCGTCGCCCTGTTCTTGATATGCGTGCCATATGGTCTTTATTTATTTAGAAAGCCAAGTTTACCTCTTGGAAAATCCGGGGTATCCTAGGGCCATGAGTACTTCGAGCCTTTATAACGTCGACCAGGTCGCAAAGCGGCTCGGAAAGTCCGTGCGGTTCGTATGGGGCGTTATTTCAAAACGAGAGCTCGGTTGCTACCGTGTTGGCCGTTCTGTCCGGGTCTCCGAGGCGGACATTGACGCCTATCTCGCTCGCGGTCGCCAGGAGGCGCGCCCATGACAAACCTTGACGCCGTGCTCCACGACCGCACCCTCGGAGTCTCGGAAATCGCTCGATTAGTTGGTCGCACCCGACAAACGATTCGCAATTGGCGGGTCGGTCGCACTCACCCGTCGACCGCCGACATAAAACGCCTCGGAGAAGCGCTCGGACTGAGCGCGGCCTTTCTCGCTGCACCCTTCGACCAAAAGGAGAAACCCCAATGACCACCACGCACACGCAGACCGAACGGAGGGTCGCCGACCGCATCCGCGACGTGAAGGAAGAGATCTCGTCCCTTATCGACGACGCGGCACGGCTTACGCAC
>JABEUW010000142.1 GCA_013043945.1 Vulcanimicrobiota bacterium
ACGGTGATGACCGGCGCGCAGATTCTCAACGGAGCGCGCCTCGCGCCGATCGGCGACCCGTTGCTCGCGCGGCTCGCACGCGAAAACAAAATCGATAGCCGCGCGGTCTACCTCACCATCGGGCGCAAGAGCACCTACCAACGCCTGCGCGTTCAACTGCCGCTGCATTTCATGCCGAAGTCGATTCGCATCCTTCGCGCGCGGCGGCCGTGGTTGATCGAGTTGCACACCCAGATCGATTACTTCAACGGCATCGGGCTCGGCATTCCGACATCGGAGATTTTGCTTGCCAAGCGATTGGGATTGTTGCTGATTCCACGCCTACAGAACGACGAACGTTTCAAAGCACCGCAGATGAACGCCGAACTCAACGGCATTCTCTCGCTCGATCCGAAGGTTTCGACGGTCATCTTTTTCGGATTGAAGAATCAGGTCTTCGGATATCCCGACCACGAAAAGGACGCCGCCGAACTCTTCCGCTCGCATCGCTTTAATTTCGGCACCATCGAGGTCTACGATCCCGGCCAGTTACAAAAAGGCAATAACGCACTCGCCGAGCTGATCCCCGGCCGAACGGTCCGCGTGCAGACGGTGCAGAAACTCGAACTCGATCGTTTGAGCGTACCGGCGTTGATCGACCGCTTCATGCTCGGCGTACGCGAGCGCAACGTTCGCGTCATCTACCTGCACCCGTATCCGCACCGCGACAAAAAACTCAGTATCGAAGCCACCAACGTCGAAATCGTGCACCGCTTAGCGAAAGCAATCGCCGCGGACGGCATGCGGCTGGGCACGGCGACCCCGATCCCGCTCTACGCTGGCACGAATCGGTTGCTCGTCGGCATCGTCGCACTCGCAGTTCCCTCGATCTTCGTCCTCTTGCTCGGTGCGTTCGGGCTCTATCGGCCGAGCTACGCTGCAATCGCCTACATTGCGACGATTTTGTTGTATGCCGGAGGCATCGCGACGCATCGCGCGGATCTCGTGCGCTCGCTGCTCGCGCTCTGCGGCGGGCTCCTCTTCGTGGTCGCCGCGATGCTGATCTATGCGCCGGCCTGCGCCGACGAACCACGCGCGAATTTTTTCGCGCAGTGGTGGCGTTCGTTACGCTGGTCGTTGCTCGTTATCGGAACGGTGCTCCTCGGCGCACTCGTCGTCGTGGGGCTTTTGAGTACGCCGCTGGCGATGGAGGAGATCGAGCCGTTTCGCGGTGTGAAACTCATGCTCGCGCTCCCGCCGTTGATCGCGTTATTACTCTACGTTTTCGACGCGCGCTTCAAGGCGAAGGTCGGGCGTGCGGTCGATGTTCTACTCGCTCCGGTGCGCGCCTATCACCTTATCGTTATCGCGGTATTGGTCGGTATGGGAGCGGTGCTCTTGCTGCGAAGCGGCAACACCAGCGATATCGGCGCCTCCCACTTCGAACTCGTCGTTCGGCAAGATCTTAGTACCTGGCTCTCCGTGCGGCCGCGCTTCAAACAATTCCTTATCGGCATTCCCGCGGCGATGCTCTTGCCGGCGCTCGCGCTCTCGCACCGTCGCGCGATCGGCTGGCTCTGCGCGCTCGGGGTCGGCGTGGGGCTCGGCGACGCCGTCGATACCTTCTCCCACCTGCACACCCCGCTCCTCATTGCCATCTTCCGTATCGGCAACGATTTCCTCGTCGGCGCGATCGTCGGTGCGATCGGCATCGCGCTCTATCGTTTGGTCGCACGGCGGCTGCCGGCATAGCGTGCGCGTGTTGCTGAGCGGATATTACGGGTTCGGCAACATCGGCGATGAAGCGTTGCTGCGCGTCATCGTCGGCCGCATTCGCTCGCGCATGCCCGAGGTCGAGATCGAAGCGCTCTCGGCGAGCCCCGAAGCGACGGGCGCGCAGTACGGGATCGCCGCGACGCAACGGCGCGATGCCGGTGCGGTACGCGCGGCGATCGATCGCTGCGATTGCCTGCTCTCCGGCGGCGGTGGCCTCTTGCAGAACGCAACGAGTACGCGCAGCCTGCTCTATTACGCGGGTTTGCTGCACACCGCGCATCGCCGCAAAAAGAAAACCATGATCTTCGCTCAATCGATCGGCCCGCTCGACGCCCTCGGGCGCCTGCTGGTGCGCGCGCTCTGTTCGGGGGTCGACCGCGCCAGCGTGCGCGACGCACGTTCGGCACGTTTACTGCAATCGCTCCTCCCTGCGACGCGCGTCGAGCGGAGCGCCGACCCCGTCTTTCTGCTCGACCTCACCCCCGACGAACGGGACGTTCGCGACGAGGGCCTCGACCCGGTCGGCGCACCATACGTGCTCGTGAGCGTTCGCAAGCATCAGGCCTTGCGCGCCGGTATTCCCGCGATCGCGCGCGCGGTCGATCGGCTCGCACGCGAGCATGGATTGCGCGGCGTCTTTTTGCCGATTGGCGGCCCCGAGGATGCCGACGTCGCAACGCGCGTAATTCGCGCCTGCGAGAGCGCGCCGATGCTCTTGCCCGAACGCTCGATCGAACGGAGCGCGGCGATCGTCGCCTCGGCTCGCGCCGTTATCGGTATGCGCCTGCACGCGCTGATCTTTGCCGCTCGCTTCGCGGTGCCGTTCCTCGCGATTCCCTACGATCCAAAGGTCGCCGCGCTCTGCGAGGATCTCGCCTATCCGCTCGCGCCGCTCTGGGTTCCCGGCGGGCCGGTCCCGGAGAACGCCGCGGTCGATGCGAGTGTGGAGCGACTGATGTCGGAGCATGCGGCGCTGCGCGAGCACCTGCAAGGGGCCGTTGCGGCGCTACGGAGCGGCGCCGAGCGCAATTTCGAGCTCTTGCAAGATTTACTCGACGGGTAAGAGCAGAGCGCTCCGAGGGCGAATGAGAGCCCTCCCATGAACGATGCTTCGCGCGCGGATTATCGCGCTACCCTCAATCTCCCCGCAACCGATTTCCCGATGAAAGCGGAGCTCCCCAAGCGCGAGCCGGCGCGCGTCGCATGGTGGAACGAGCAGCAGATCTACCGGCGCGCGTTGGAACGCAATGCCGGCGCGAAACCGTGGATCCTTCACGACGGCCCGCCCTATGCGAATGGCGAGCTGCACATGGGGCACTTTCTCAACATGGTGCTCAAAGATATGTTCGTGAAGATTGCGCTGCTGGAAGGACGAGCGGCGCGCTTCGTACCGGGCTGGGATATGCACGGACTTCCCATCGAACTCGAGACGCTCAAACATCTCGGGGTCAAAGATTTCCACCAAATCGATCCGTTGGAGCTTCGTGCGAAGTGCAAAGAGCGCGCGCTCTATTGGCTGGAACGACAGAGTTCGACGCGCGAGCGCATGGGAGTCTTTGCAGAATTCGATCGTCCCTATCGCACCGTCGATCCCTCGTTTGAAGCGACGATCGTCGAAGCGCTCGCAACGCTCGCCGAACGCGAACAACTCTATCGCGGACTCCGTGCGACGCTCTGGTGCATTCACGATGAGACGGCCCTCGCAGAGGCCGAGATCGAGTACGAAACCAAAATCTCGCCCTCGATCTACGTGCGCTTCCGCGCCGATGCAGCGCAGCGTGCGGAGATCCTCGCTCGTTTCGGATATGTCGGCGAGGAGAACGCGCCGCTCTCGGTTTTGATTTGGACGACGACGCCGTGGACGCTCCCCGCGAACGTCGCCATCGCGCTGCGCGCCGACGCAACCTACGGAGTATACCGCGTCGGCGACGAACTATTCATCGTCGCCGAGGCTCTTGCGGAGCAGGCGCTCGGCGATGCATTCGCCGGCGCGCATTTGCTCGCGTCGCTACCCGGCAGCGCACTCGATGGAGCGCGCGCGCGGCACCCCTTCGCGCAACGCGATTCGGTGATGGTGCTCGCCGATTACGTCGATCTCGAGAGCGGAACCGGCGCGGTGCACACCGCCCCGGGGCACGGCGCCGACGATTTTGCGACCGGGGTAAAATACGATCTTCCGATTCTCAACCCGGTCGATGCCTCGGGACACTTTACGGCGGAGGGCGCACCGTATATCGGCATGCAGGTCTTCGCAGCGAACGATCGCATCGTCGCCGACCTGCGCGAGAGCGGCGCGCTCTGGCGCTTCGAGAGCTATTCACATAGCTATCCGCATTGCTGGCGCTGCCACCAACCCGTCATCTTCCGCGCGACCGCACAGTGGTTTATCGCGATGGATCAGAATCGGCTGCGCGCACGCGCGGTCGAAGCCGCGCAGGGCGTCGCCTTCGAGCCGGAATGGGGGCGGGCGCGCTTGGTGCAGATGCTCGAAAATCACCCCGAATGGTGCATCTCGCGGCAACGGACCTGGGGCACGCCGATTCCCGCGGTCGTCTGTAAGGGCTGCAACGAATCGTTGCTCGATCCGCGCGTGGCACGTATTGCGGCGGCGCGCTTTCGCGAGGTCGGCGCCGATGCGTGGTGGTCCGAACCGGTCGAACGATTTTTGCCGGAGGGATTCCATTGCGCTCGCTGCGGTTCGACGACCTTTGAAAAAGAGCGCAACATCGTCGATATCTGGTTCGAATCGGGGGTGACCCACCTCGCGGTCCTCGGGCACGATGCAACGCTCCCTTGGCCGAGCGACCTCGTGCTGGAGGGCGGCGATCAGTACCGCGGTTGGTTCCGGAGCTCGATCGTTACTGCGGTCGCTCTCGAAGGGCACGCACCCTATCGTTGCGTGGTAAAGAACGGTTGGGTGAACGACGAGCAAGGACGCCCGATGAGCAAATCACGCGGCACCGGGATCGATGCGCGCGACGCGATGGCGACCTTCGGCGCCGACGTGCTGCGGCTCTGGTCCGCTTCGGTGGAATTCGTCGACGACGTTCGCTTCGGCCCTAACGTCGTCGAGCAAGTCGCGCGCGTCTATCGCAACATTCGCAATCGCATCCGCTTCATTCTCGGCAACATCGCCGATCTTCCGCCCGAAGCGATCGTCGAGCCCGCGGCGATGCTGCCGCTCGATCGGCTCGCATGTCGGGTCACCGATGCCTTCGTCGCCGAGGTCCGCGAGCGATATGCCGCCTTCGGCATCCACGATGCCTATCTCGCGATCGTCGCCTTCGAGAGCGAGATGTCGGGGCTCGCCTTCGACGCTTGGAAAGATCCGCTCTACTCGGGCCAACGCGACGGCGCGCGGCGGCGCAGCGCGCAATCCGCGCTCTTCTATCTCCTGCGCGGTTTCCTCACCGCACTCGCACCGCTGCTCCCCTTTACCGCCGAAGAGGCGTGGCAATCGTTGCCGGAGGCGCTGCGCGGGGATCGCGAGAGCGTCTTTGCGTTGCGCTTTGCCGACGAACACCGCGTATCGAACGCTGCGGATCTCGCGCTCTGGGAGCAGTTACGTACGTTGCGCGCGCAGGTCGCCGCTTCGAATTCGCCGCGCGATTTCGAGATTGCGGTCGATCTCTACGCCGGCGGCGAGCAGTTCGAGGCGCTCGCAGCACTCGACGAGACTCTGCGCGAAGCGCTCATCGTCTCGGAGGTGCGCATGCATCGCGACCCGGCGGCGCAGAGCGCGCGGTTAACGATCGGGCAGGCGAGCGGCGCGAAATGTTCGCGCTGTTGGAAGTTCCGCGATCTCCGCGAAGGGGACGCGCGCGGCGCGATCTGCGACGATTGCGAGCGCGCCGTCAGCGCGCTCGCGTAAGTCCGGCAAAGAGCGCATCGCGCCACGAAGCCCAGTTGCCGCCCTCGATCGCCGTTCGCGCTTCGGCCATCAGGGCGTGCAGCAGCGCGATATTATGGTACGAAAGCAATTGCGGCCCGAGCATCTCGCCGCCGCGGAAGAGATGGCAGAGATAGGCGCGCGTATACGTTGTGCAGACCGCGCACGCGCAGGTTGGATCGATCGGCGTGAAATCGCGAACGTATGCGGCGTTGCGAATGTTGAACTCCCCGGTGCGCGTCATCGCCCGCGCGTTCCGGCCGCAGCGCGTCGGATAGACGCAATCGAACATATCGATGCCGCAGTCGACCGCAACGACGATATCGGCGACGGTGCCGATGCCCATGATGTACCGCGGCTTCTCCGCGGGGAGGAGATCGGCGGTAAAGCGCGCCATGCGCTCCATCTCTTCGCGCGTCTCGCCGACCGAGAGCCCGCCGATCGCGTAACCGGGGAGATCGAGCGCGACGAGTTCGCGCGCGCTGCGCTCGCGTAGCCGTTCGTCGAGACCGCCCTGCACGATTGCGAAAAGCTGCGTACGCTCCGAGCGTCGCGCCGCAGCGCCGCGTTGCGCCCAAGAGGTCGTCATCCTGACGGCGGCGACGAGTTCTTCCTCGCTCGCGGGCAATTTCACGCAGACGTCGAGTTGCATCGCGATATCGACGCCGATCGCTTCTTGAAATTCGACGGTATCCTCCGGCGTAAACCGATGCATGCTGCCGTCGAGATGCGATTTGAACGTCACGCCGTCGGGATCGAGCGTTCGGCGCTCTTGCAACGAGAAGACTTGAAAACCGCCGGAATCGGTGAGAATCGGCCCTTCCCAGGCCATGAATCGATGCAGCCCGCCGGCGGCGACGATCGTATCGCGACCGGGGCGCAGACGCAGATGATAGGCGTTCGCTAAAACGATCTGCGTGCCGGCTTCACGTAATTCGCGCGGGGTCAGCCCCTTGACGCTCGCCGCAGTCCCGACCGGCATGAAGGCCGGCGTCTCGACGCTCCCGTGCGCGAGCGCGAGGCGCGCGCGACGCGCGCTGCCATCTCGAGCGAGGAGTTCGAACGCGCTCACCGTTCGTGCGCGGCGAGAACCGCACGCACGCTCGCGTACGCCGGCGGCGGCGCGCTCTCGAAGCCGAGCTCGACGCGCGTGCGCG
>JABEUW010000143.1 GCA_013043945.1 Vulcanimicrobiota bacterium
CCATATCCGCTACGATCGCTTTGTTGCCAATGTTTCCATGCGACGCGCCGGAGGGAGCTGCGACCGCATTGAGCCCACAGCACGCTGCAATCAGCGTTGCTAGGACTCCGGTGCTCAGTCGCTTCAAAGTATCCTCCTCGATAGGTGAGAGAGTCGTAAAGATGCCTAGGTTTTTCGTTAAGCGTCGCTCTTAAAACAACGCCAGGAACCCGTAGCCGGCCTTCGCCGACGACGGGGCCCCCGAAGTACCGTCCCTCCTTTACTTCTGCCTGGGCCTCTGCCACCCTCTTGGGCGAGAAGGAATTTAGTCGAGCTTTTCGGCGAGCTTCGCCTCGAAACGCTCGCGCTCGATGATGTAGCGCTCGTGGGTCCCCTCGGCGACGGCGTCGGACTCGTCGAAGGCCCGAACGGCGAAACTGACTCGAGGGCCATCGACGAGCAGGACCTCCACCTCGGTGCGGACCAGGAACCCGACGGGAACGGGGCGCCGATGTTCGAGCTCGATATGCGTACCGACCGAGATTTGGTTCGGCAGCAGGACGCCCTCTAAGCAAGCAAGCGCAGCGCGTTCGACGAGATCGACGAGCATTGCGGTCGAGAGGACCTCGACGCCCGGATTGCCGGCCTTATGCGCGGTCATCCACTCCTCGACGCGGCATTGGAAACTGTGAGATCGACCGAGGAGGATGTTTTTGGACATAGGACGGGCATCCATAGTTTGTGCCCCACGCAAAATCCCCCGCTTGCCGAGAAGCCATGAATCAATTCTCAGGTTTGTGGTGTATATGGAGAACGACGACCTCATTATCTTCCTATAGGAGAGCTATGCCCGGTCCAATCCGTATGACGATCTCGGCGGCGACGATCGCCGTCCTCCTCGCAGCCTGCGGGGCGAAGGGCGCGCGAGCGCCGATACCCCTCGACGTCGAGGCGAGCCCCGTCACGGCGGGGCCCATCGCAACCTACCTCTCCCTCGATGGGCAGGTCGCCCCGTATGAAAATTCGACACTCTCATTTCAACAGTCGGGGCCGGTCTCGGCGGTCTATGTTAATGTCGGCGACCGCGTTACCAAAGGCGAGATCCTGGCGCGAATCGATCCCTCGACGTTAGAGGCGCAGTTACGTGCCGCCGACGCGACCACGATGCAGTCGCAGGCGAACGCTCGCGGCCAGCAGATCGATCTTCCTGCGCGCAATCAAGCCAACGATGCGGCGCTCTCCAGTGCCAAGGCTGCCCTTTCGAACGCACAGCTCGTTTTCAACCAAGATACGCAGCTCTTCAATCAGAAATACCTCTCGCAACAGGCGCTTGAAGCGGCGCGCTCCGCGCTTGCAGCTGCGCAGGGGAATTACAATACCGCACTGGCAAACGCGCAGGCGAACCCATCGAACGCCGAGTCGGTGAAGGCCGCGCAGGCCGCCGCGCAAGCCGCGGCGGCGCAAGCAAATCTTATTCGCACGCAGATCGGTCAGACCGCGCTCTACGCGCCTTTCGACGGCGTCGTGACGGCCCGCATGATGGATCCTGGGACGATGGCCTCCCCGGCTGCTCCCGCCTTGCAGGTCTCGCGCGTCAATCTCGTTTGGGTGAACGTGAATATTCCCGACGGCGATCTTGCATACGCGCACGCCGGCACGCCCTTAACGTTTACCACCACCTCGTTGCCCGGGCGCGTTTTTCACGCGCGGCTCAGCGCGGTGAACGCGGTGCCGACGAACGGAACGCTCTCGTATCTCGCGCGGGTGAAGATGCAGAACCCGGGCGACGTCCTCCGCGGCGGCATGTTGGTGACCGCGAAGTTGGCGAAACAGCGGGCAACAAATGCGCTGATCGTGCCGCGTTCGGCGGTGGCGAGCGTTCAGAACGGCGATGCGGTCTTCATTGTCGATGGCACGAAGGCAAAGCAGGTCGCAGTGAAAGTCGGTATACAGACCGACACCGAATCGCAGGTTCTATCGGGTCTCTCCGCCGGTCAGCGCGTCATCACCACCCGCCCCGATTCGCTGCGGAACGGTAGCCCCGTCCACGTCGTCTCCGGCGGTGGGCAGTGAATCGTCGCGGAGCGCGCGCCTTTGCGCTGCTGTTGGTCGCAGCACTCGCACGTGCGTTTCTTCCCACGCCTGCGAGTGCGGCGACGCAAGATTTGATTTCACCGCGCGTCGCCAAAGCCGGGGTTCCGACGAAGGTGACGTTGGTGCAGGCGGTCGCGATCGCGGTCGCTCAGTCGCCGACGTTGGCACAGGCGCGAGCGACCTACGCGCAGGCGCTCGCCAAATACGACGTTGCAAAGAGCGCCGTCTTTCCTTCGGTCTCGGGAAGTGCGGCGGCGACGCGCTCGTACTCCTCGGGAACGATCGGTGGCGTTGGAACCGGCATCGGTACGCCGAACGGCATCTACAATAGTGTGAATTACGGGCTGAAGCTCAGCGAACTCATCTATGACGGCGGGCGAGTAATCGCCGGTATTCACGTTGCAAAATCCGGCCAGGTTGCCGGGCGCGATACGCTGATTCGTTCCCTGCAACAACTCGGGTACACGGTGGCACAGGCCTATTACGGCGTGCTGCTCGCCGATCGCACCGTGAACGTCGACGAGCAGATCGTCAAGCAATACCTCACGCAGGAGCAACTCGTGCGGGCGCAGATCCGTGTCGGCTCGGCAGCACCATCGGATCTCTATTCCGCGCAGGCACTGACCGCACAGGCACGCTTACAACTCGTCACCGATCAAGGCTCGCGCATTGCGGCGCAAGCGACCTTTGCGACGACACTCGGGCTTGACGCGGATGCGTTGATCGAGCCGATCGATCCTACGGCCGCCTCGCTCACCGCGCCGGCGCCGAAATTCACGGTGCTGCCCTACGATCGTGCGCTCGCGCGCGCCTTACTGATGCGCCCCGACTATCTCGCGGCGCTCAATACCTATCAAGCGGCCAAAGAGAACGTTCGCTTCAATCGCCTGACGAAGTTTCCGTCGATAAACGCCAATGCGAGCGACGGCTATCAAAGCGGCCTCAACGGCATCCCGGTGCAATCGAAATCGTTGGGAGCGACGCTGACGGTGCCGATTTTCGACCAGGGACTCACGAATTATAACGTCGCCGTCGCTGCGGCACAGGCCGATGCGGCGAAGGCCGGCATTACGCTCTCGCGGCTCCAGGTGGAGAGCGACGTGCGCAGTGCGATCGCTAAACTCGCGGCCGCACAATCGGCGCTCGATCAGGCGCAGTCGAGCCTGAAAGCGTCGCAGGTGGGTTATAATGCGGCGAGCGCTCAGTATAAGGCTGGGGTCTCGAACCTCGTAACGCTCGTCACTGCGGAAGCGACGCTCGCGACCGCGCAAAAGAACGCCGTCTCCGCCGTCTATTCGCTGCAAACGGCGCGGCAAAATTACGAACTCGCGCTCGGCGAAAGTGAATATACGAAGTGATCGCTATTGCAGACCCGGTCAACGCCGAGATCCTCGCCGTCTCCGAGGATCGCTTGGCGGGCTTTCAGCGCGACCCGTTCGGCGAGATCGCGCGCCGCAGCGGCGTGCCGTTGCCGGTGGTTCTCGACCGAATCATTGCGATGGTACAGGCGGGAACGATCCGACGCGTTCGGCAGACCTTACTCGCCACGAGCCTCGCACCGGGCGCGCTCGTTGCCTGGAGGGTGCCGGCGGAGAGACTCGACGCGGCGTTCGACTTCATGAGTAACGAGGATCCGTTCTCGGGGCATATCGTGATTCGCAGCACCGACGGCGACTCGCCGGGGAGTGCCTATCGGCTCTGGACCACGCTGAAGGTGCCGCAGGGCTACTCGCTGCGAAAACATGCCGAGTTTTTAGCCGCACGCGTCGGTGCCGACGCCTTTAAGCTGATGCCGGCGAAGATGCTCTTCGCGCTCGGCGTCGGACATGTCCGCCGTCGCGGCCTCGAACCGGGGGCGCGCGCCGATGCGCCGGGTGAGATTCAGAGCACCAATATCGTGCTCCTCGATGAAGAGGAGTGGCGCGTGCTCACCGCACTCAAACGTGAATTTGCGATCGACGAGATCGTCGAGGATTGTTGGAGCGCGCGGGCTGCCGAGGCGGGCGTTTCGTTGGAGCGCTTCTTTGCCGTCGCCGACGAACTCGAACGGCGCAAGGTGATCGGCCGCTTCTCGACCTTCCTAGAGCATGTAAAGCCGAACGCAGCGAACGAACGGGTCACGCGCTACAACGCGCTCTTCCACTGGCGCGTCGCGCCGGGAAGCGAACTTGCCGCTGGCCGCGAGGTCGCGCGCCATTTCGTCATCACGCACGGCTACTGGCGCGAAGGCGGCCCGGAGTTCATGAACGTCAACATCATGGCCGTCGCGCATGGAACCGAGAAGTCGCTCGTTCTCGAACATAAAGCCGCGATCGATGCCCACCTGCGCGAGGCCGGCATCCCCTTCGATTACACCAACGTTTTCTGGGGTGGGCGAAGCGAGATTAAACCCTCCGAGATCGCTCCGGCGGCCTTCGAGGCATTTCATCGCGCTCTTGGTAACGATCCGGAAGCGATGCGGGCGGAGGATGGCGAAGCACTCTCCTCGGCCTAGTTGCCTTGCTGCCCGGGAGGAGATCTCGTTTTGAAACGCTTCGCCGTTCTTGCCCTTGCCCTCGCGTTCTCGTTTACCGCCTGCAGTCGCGTGCAAACAAGCGGTACCGTCGGCCCGAACGGGCAGGTGAATTCCTGGACCATTCCACACGTGCTGCGCTATGCGACCGCAGAGGATGTCTCGTCGCTCAACCCGGTTCTGACACAGCAATCGACGCTTGCACTCATGTCCTCGCTGACGATGGCCTGGTTGACGAAGTGGAACGCGCAGAATAAGCCGATCCCGGAATTGCTCACCGTCGAACCGACGAAGGCGAACGGCGGCATCAGCCCCGACGGCAAGACGATTACCTGGCACCTCCGCCACGGCGTACGGTGGTCCGACGGCGCCCCTTTCACCGCAGCCGACGTCGTCTGGTCGATTCACGCGATCACGAAACCGGCGAACGATATCGTGAGCCGGATCGGGTGGAATCCTATCGATAAGATTCAGGAGCCGAATAAATACACGGTCATCCTCCACCTCAAACACCCGTAC
>JABEUW010000144.1 GCA_013043945.1 Vulcanimicrobiota bacterium
CGGTGAAGTCACCACGGCATCGATTCTCGCCGCCGATAAGGGCGAAGCGATCCGCGACGTGATCGCCGACGCAAAGGCGAAGGGGCTCTCGCTGGTCGACGAGGCCAACGCACAGGATATGCACGCGTGGCCGCTGGAGATTTTTATGGGTTTGACCTATCTGGATTACACCGATAATCCGCAACGAGAGATCGGTGGCGGCTAACTTCGGCTCGGCGCTCGGCGCCGACGTCATAAAGATGGTGCGCAAGGGCGTCGATATGCACGGCGTGCGGGCGCACGCGCAACTCCCGTTTCGTATCGTGCTCGCCGGCGACCCGGCGGCGGTCTCAAGATTGCGCGCGATATTGCTCGCGGGAAATGAAGGGGAGCGCCTCACCGACGCGGCGCGCTGCGTGGAGAGCTATAGCGCGCTCTGCGCCCCGACGCGCGAACTGAAAGCGGTGCTCTATATCGGCGCCGTCGACCAAGTCGGGGATGCAGCCTCGCTAGAGCTGCGCGCGCTACGCGTCCCTATTTTTGCAATCGGCATCGGTGCGATGACCGATCGCGCCCCCGACCGACCGCCCGCTGCGGGTGAGGTGGGGAACTACGGCATCACCGAGTTAGGCGAAGAGGCACTGCGCGTCCACGTCTTTCCGCACCTCGTCCGCGCCGCTCGCGGCGTCGAGGTCGCACTCGGGCGGCGGCTGCCGGTTCTCCGCGATTTGGTCGCCACGAAGATCACGCAAGATGCGGCGAAGAATGCGATAAAAATTGCGGTTGCGAGCGGACTCGTCGACCACGTGCCGATTCTCGGTATCGCACTCGGTGCAATCGCTTCGGCGGGCGATACGGTAGCGATCACCGCGCTGCAGATCGCGCTGATGATGCAGATCGAAGCGACCTACGGCCGCGACCCCGATTTCAAACGGCTCTGGGAGCTGCTGCCGATCATCGGCGGCGGCTTGGGCTGGCGCACGCTCGCACGCGAACTCTCGGGCTTCATGCCGGTCGCCGGCGTTCCGATTAAAGGCGCGATTGCGTACGCCGGCACGATCGTGGTCGGCGAAGGCATTAGCTTCCTCATCGCGCACGGGCGACCGATGAGCAAAGAGCAGGCATCGCAACTCTATTCGCGCACGAAGAACGATGCGTTGCAAGCGGGGAAGAATTTGCTGGGACGCTTCCGCCCGAAGAACCCTTAAACTGCTGCTCGCGATCTACCGCTACCCGGTCAAGAGCTTGCGCGGCGAATCGCTCGCGCGCGCCGAGATTGCGCCCGGCGGCATTCCGGGCGACCGCGCCGCCGCGTTGTTCGTCGAACGCGGGCACGCGCGCATCGGCAAAGCCTATCGCGGGAAAGAGGACGAGCGGCTGCACCGCGTCGGGGATCTCGCGCTCGCGCTCGCTGCCGCCGAGGAGCGCGGCGTTGCTTTGCGCCGCGAGAGTGCCGCGCCGCACTACTTCGACGATTCGCCGCTCTCGCTGGTGCTCGAGCCGTGGCGCGCGGATGCAGAGCGTATCTGCGGGCGCGAACTCGACGTGCGGCGCTTTCGCCCGAATCTCGTTGCCGATGCGATAGCGGGGGCGGAGCGCGAGAGCGACCTGATCGGCGCGGAGCTGCGCATCGGCGAGCGGGTGCGCCTGCGCGTCACCAAAGCGATCCGGCGCTGCGTCTCGATCACCTACGATCCGGAGCGCGATGCCGTCGATCCCGGAATTCTACGCGCGCTCGCGCAGGAGCGCGAGGCTACGTTCGGCGTCTACTGCGAGGTGCTGCTGCCGGGTGATTGCGCGGTTGGGGACTCCATTCTTCGCGTCTAACTCGCGCCGAAACGGGGAACCTGCGCGAGTATGGAGAGCGAACGCGGCTTCTCGCTGCTCGAGGTGATCGTTGCGTTGGGGATCGGCACGCTCGTGCTGATCGGCGCGACCGATGCGACCTTTGGGATGCTGCACGCGCGCGCGACCGCTGCCGCCCGCTTGAACGACCGTTCGGCGCTCGCGGCGCTCGTTGCCGCGATTCGCAGCGATAACGAGACGGCGACGGGGTTTTCGATCCCGGCGACCGATAGCGCCGGCGCAGCAAATCTCGACGCGCACGCCTTCGATCTGCGCACGCGCGATGCGGCGACGGGCGAGCGCGTCGTCGAGTTCCGCTGGGTCGCCGCCGATGCAACGCAGCCCGCTCGCGTGCTGCGCAGCGAACTCGACCCGAGTGGTGGAACCGCTCCGGTGGTGACGCAGAGCTATGACGGGATCACCGCGCTCTCCGCACGGAGCGTATCGCTCTCGGCCCTTGCCAGCGGGGGAAGCGATGGCGACCCGCTCTTCGCCGGAGCGTCGCTGCACGACGTCACGGTCGATCTCGGCGACGGCGCGACCGCCGGGAACGCGCTGCTCGCGGTAACGATCGCAAGCGCGCACGCGCTGCGCAGGCTCCGGCTCGCGAACCTCGCCGCGCCGACGCGCTTCACCTACGTGTTGCAGTACACGCCGGCGCCGTAGGTTACGCCAACTCTTCGTGCTCGTTTCCAGTGTCGACGGGCTCCGCTGCCACTTCGGGCTTTCCGCTAAAGAACGGAACGCGCGCGAGCAGTTCATCGATACGAGCGACCACCGACGGCACCTGCTCCAGGACGGCCGGACGCCTCTTCGGCCACGTCTCGCGTATCCGATCGCGCATCTCATGAGCCGCACTCAATACGATTCTTCGGGCGACGCCGGCACGCTGCGCAAAGCTCTCGAACGTTGCATCGTCAATCGCGACGAATGCTTTCGTACTACCGATATTGAGGGCGAGCGAATTGCGTCCGTAAATGCGATATGCACTCGTACAGAGATAGTCGTAGACGGGAGCCAGTTCTGCCGTTCGCCCATCTCGATACATCAATGACCAATTCTTCAGGTGCATATCGGTGTTTCCGATTGCAATCGAAAATACGAGACGATGGACGAAGTCGCGAAGTCCCTCCACGCCGGTCAAGCGGTAGATATCACGGGCCATTTCATTGTAGTCGTGGTTATCATATTTGAGTGGCGGATACTGGCGGTACACTTGATTGAAGTCCTCCATGTGAATCCGCTTCCCGCCGGCGCGATCGAAACGGCGGACCACAAACGCCGAGCGCTCCGCCATGTCCTCCACATCGTTTGGTAGCCCTTCCACCCGATCCAGGTCGACGAGCTGGCAGTCCGGCACGTCAAGACCGACCTCTCCGGCAAATTTCATCATCGCGTACTCGTTCACCGGAACCTTAGCGAACCGCATCGAGGGCAGTTTCACAATAAAGTCGCCCTCGCGCCCGCTGATCGGAATCGTCAACCCGCCCGCTGCATTGCGTACGGCGCTGAATTTCAGCTGAACGCCGGCGAGAGAAAAGCGCAATAGCCGATCCCCATCAGGGATGACGCGCGGAGCGCCGGCCGCGAGCGGCGGAACCTCTCGACCATCGGCTGCACGAACGATCACCGCTCCCGGTAAATCTCTACCCGTCAGCCATAACATAGCCAACTCATCGCGCACGTCGATCCCTGCGTGCTCCGCGATATACTCGCGAAGTTCGCCCTCCGGCAAAAGATTTGCGAAAAATGGAAGAACCCGCCCAAGCGCGCCGTCCCTGACGCGCAGCCGTTCGTACGCGTCGATGAACCCACGCGAAAGAATCGGACGTTCGTCGTTCGCGATATACGACTCATCAAACGTGAACACCGAGTTCCGCCCATTCAACTCAACGATCGTGCCCACAAACACATCGCCAAGAAATATCTCGAGTACTCCACCAACATACCCCGCACCACCGGCCCTCTGCCGAGCTTGGATGCCGGCCGACCCGTCGACCATTGCTACCATTCCTCCCCGGTTGAGGGCGGCGCTTCGGACGACTCCTTCATTCGCACGACAGCCTCAACGGCCCGAACCCGCTGACGAGGCACCAAGACGGGCTGCATATCGAGTGCTTGCCCCAACGCCAAGACCGTGCCCCAGGACGGGCTCGTCTTTCCCGCCTCGATCCGCGAGAGCGTCGAGCGCTCGATCCCAACGAGCGCGGCGAGCTCCGCCCCGCTCTTCCCGAGCTCGAGCCGGCGGGCTTTGAGCACGGAGCCGATCTCCGTGATGTTGCGTTTAAGCTCCATAGCGCTCCCAGTGTAGCATATATGCCATGTATCCTACAGACTATTCGTTGTTTTTAAGCCTCAGACCAGCTCTATTGGCGCATGAATGCACCCATAGAACGCTGGCTATGGAATACCGAGCGCCACGCGGGCGGCGCGAGCGAAAAGCCCCGTGTTTTGCGAGGCTTTCATTGGTAG
>JABEUW010000145.1 GCA_013043945.1 Vulcanimicrobiota bacterium
GTTCCGGTCTTGCCCGCAAACGGAAAGCCCGGTATCGCGAGCCCGTACGCGGTGCCGACCGCAGAGGTGACCTGCGCCATACCGGCGCGAACCGCCGCAAGAGATTTCGGAGTAACCGGAACGTGCCGGATGATCGTCGGCGGGAAAACTTTTATCGTATGGCCGTCGGGAGTAAGGATGCGGGTGACGATGTGCGGGCGATAGAGCGTGCCGCCATTGACCACCGCCGAGGCGATATTTGCGATCTGCAACGGCGTCGCTTGCATCGCGCCTTGCCCGATACCGAGGAAACAGGCGTCGCTCGGCTCTTGCGGCAGGCCGTAGTTTTTCATCATCCACGCATTGGTCGGCCAATTTCCTTTACTTTCGCCGGGGAGATCGATACCGCTGCGCGCGTCGAGGCCGTAGAGCAGTGCAAATTTTCGCAGGCGCTTGAGGCCGAGTCCCATCGAAAGCCGATAGAAATATCCATCCGACGAAGCTGCGAGCGCCGGCACGAAGGTTGTGTAGCCGAGGCCGCCGGAGACGATATCCCGAGCGAGGTATCCATCGCAGTTCCACTCGCCGTTGTCGTAGACGACTTGGTTACGGCGAATAACACCGACGGTAATCGCCGCCGATCCGGTAACCATTTTAAAGGTCGATCCGGTCGGTGTTGCGGCGGCAATAGCACGGTTAAAGAGTGGTTGTGCGGGGTCGGTGAGATAGAAAGAGATCTTCCGCGAACGGTCGAGCGCGAAGTCGTTGGGATTGTAGTCCGGGTAGCTCGACATCGCGAGAATGCGACCGGTCCAGGGATCTTCGACGACGACGGCCCCCGAAACCGATTCGCCGCGTTGCACGCGCTGCACGCCGTGCGCGAGTGCGCTCTCGACGATACGCTCCAAACGCAGGCTCACGGAGAGCTTCAGGGTGTCGCCCGGCACCGGAGCCTTGTCTGGCAAACGATCGCCGGGAACGACGTTTCCGGCGGCATCGACGACCACGCGCTGTCCGCCGGGGCGGCCGCGTAAGTAACGGTCGTATTCGTACTCCAATCCGTCTTTGCCGACGACCGCGTTCGGTGAGTACCCGTACGGGCGCAGGCGTTTGTACTCCGATGCGGTGATGAGGCCGACGTAGCCCAACATCAGCGAGCCGACCTTGTTGTACGGATAGTCGCGAACCGCTTGTACCTCGATGTCGACGCCCGGCAGATCGGCGAGGAGCTCGGAGAGGCGCGCGACGTCAGCGACAGAGAGATTCCGTGCCAGAACCACCGGCCCGTAGGGCTCGTAGGTCTGGACCTCGGCAAAATTGCGGTAGTTGACCCCACGATGGTGATAGAGCCGATCTTCGAGTTTTGCAATGGGGAGCCGGATCGTCGTCGCGACGCTCTGCAACTCCTCATGCAAATGCTTTACGAGCGAAGGAACGAGTGCTACCACGAACGATGGCCGGCTGCGCACCATCACTCTTCCGCGGCGATCGACGATGAGGCCGCGCGGTGCCGCGACGCGAATCAGGCGAATTTGGTTCGCTTCGGCCTGCGCGCGGTACTCCGACCCGTGGACGATCTGCACGTTCACGAGCCTCACCAGTAACACGGCGAAGACGAGCACGGCAAAGAGCGCGAAACCGACGAGTCGGCGTGCGGGGCGCTCGAAGCGTTGGCGAAGCCATATCCCGGTATCTTTCATGCGCTATCGCGATGCCGGGCGCGGTACCACCACGCAAAGAGTCCCAACAACAAGGAATCGAGAATCGCCTGCCTGATTGCATCGTGAAAGTGCAGCGTACTCCACGCAAAGGGAGAGCCGGTCGCCTGCATGACGGCCCAGAAGACGGCATTACGAACGAACGTGGCGACGAAAGCGAGCGCTGCGTAGAGCAAAGGAGAGTTGCTAAAAAAACGCTGCGCGAGCATCGCCGTTAGCACCGCGGCGGCGAGCGTTGCGATCATCCACGATCCACCGGTCGTTCCCGAAAGGAGATCTTCGCAGAGCCCCGCGACGAGGCCGAGAAAAGCTGCACGCTGAGGACCGAGGCGTACCGAGTACCATACGACAACGATAAGGACGGCACTCGGTGGAACGGCGCCCCACCGCAAGTGCGACAGAATGCTCGCCTGGAAGATGAGTGCGAGCACCATCGCCAGCGTAACGTGCCACCACGCAGGATATCGGTAGGGAGTTTCGGGCTCCCTACCGTGCAACGACGAGGATTCGATCCAGTGCATTCAAGCGTACCGATGGTTGCAAAATCGCGGTCTGATAGAGGCTGGAATCGTTGCGGTCGATCTTGACGATACGCCCGATGGGAATGCCGGCGCGAAAGGTGCGGCCATTTCCGGTGACGACGATCTCGCCGATACGCAGCGGCGCATCGAGCGTGACGTAGTCGAGGCGAATGCTCTGCAGGTTTCCGCGCGCGATGCCCCACCAGCGCCCGTTGCGAACGACCGCGGGAATGCGACTCGAGAAATCGGTGGTGAGGAGCACCGTGGCCTCCAGCGGCGTGACCTGCGTGACATGGCCGACGACGCCTCCGGGAGCGAGGACGCCGTCGTCGCGGCGAACGCCGGCGAGGGACCCACGATCGATCGTGATACTACGCGTCGCTCCCTCGGGTGGAAAACCAATCACGCGTGCCTCGATGCCGCGGGAATGATGTTCGCGAAGACGGTTCATACCAGCGATTGCGAGCGCGTCGGCGAGTTCTTGGTGGAGCCGTGCGTTGCGCTCGATCAGCGCCTCATTTGAAGCGACGAGCGCCGCGTTGCGCGCGCGCAGCGACGGGAAGGAGAGCACCGCGCTCGCACCGCCGCCGACGGCATTGCCGATGCCGGTAACGAGGTTCTCCGTGCCGGCGATGAGGTAGGAAGCTGCGACGGCGATCGGGCTGGGTTCGCCGGCGCGCTGCGCGCGAACCTGAACGATCGCGAGCAGCGCCGCGGCGATGACGATCGCGAGCAGGACGAGGAGCTTTCGCTCTTCAGTGCGCACGTGCCGCGCTCGTCGTTTCGGGGCGATAGCCGTGCGCGCGGAGCGTGCGGAGAACGCGACCGAGCGGGAGCCCCATCACCGTGTAAAAATCGCCTTCAATGCCGGCAACCAGTGCGGCGGCACGCCCCTGAATGCCGTATCCGCCGGCTTTATCGAAGGGTTCGCCGCTCGCGACGTACTCCTCGATCTCGTCGTCTCCGAGTTGGTGGAAACGCACGCGCGTCGATTCGCAAAACTCGATCGCCTCCTCCCCACCGGGAAGCGCGATCGCTACTGCGGTGTGAACCACGTGTTCGCGCCCCGAGAGTGAGGCGAGCATCGCGCGCGCTTCGTTTTCGTCCTTCGGCTTATTGAGTGCGCTGCCGTCGCGATCGACGACGGTATCGGCTGCGAGCGTCGGGCGGTCGAACGCGGGGCCGAGCCGTGCAACGACGTCGCGGAGTTTTTCGCGCGCGTGGCGTTGCGCGAGTTCGCGCGGCGTCAGCGCGGGGTTATCGGGCTCGCCGTATCCGCTCGGCAGCACCTCGACGTTGAGCCCGAGCGAGCGCAGCAATTCGAGGCGACGAGGCGAGGCACTCGCGAGGTAGATGCCGTTCACGCTTCGCATTCCGGCTGCCCGTAGAGGCGATGCGTGCGAATATATTGCCAGACGGCCTCCGGAACGAGATAGCGGACGCTCCGCCCCTGTGCGAGTAGGGTGCGAATCAGCGTCGCCGACTCGGGAAGCGCGGGCAGATTGAGCGTTCCGACGCGTTGGCGCAGGTTCGTCGGTAGCGCGGCGATCACGCGGGCGAGTGCGTCGTCGGGCACGCCCGCGCGCGGTGCGATAACGAAGCGTTCGAGGCTGGCGAGGACTTCGTCGAGCCGCACCCAGTTCGCGTTGACGAGCGAGTCGGCACCGATGACGAACGTAAACGAGGCGTCGGGATAGCGTTCGCGCAATCGCGGTAGCAGGTCTGCAGTGTATCCGGTCGCTTCGGGCCGAAGATCGCTATCGTCGAGTGCGAAACCACGGTTGGTTGCAATCGCTCCCAGGATCATCGCGCAACGGTGCTCGGCGTCGGCGATCGCGCCGGCTCGGTAGTGCTGGTGCCTGGTGGGGAGAAAGAGCACGCGGTCGAGCCCTTCGCTCAAGCGTGCCGACTCCGCGACGAAGAGATGCGCGTTATGGATGGGATCGAAGGTTCCGCCAAAAATGCCGAGTTTCATGAATAGGTGAATTCGTACGTCCCGATCCGCACGCTATCGCCTTCGCGAACCCCGCGCGCCTGTAATTCTTTTTCAACGCCCATCTTCACCAACGCGCGTTCGAAACGTGCGAGCGCTTCGTCGGAGTCGAAATTCGTGCGCTCGGCGAGTTGCTCGACGCGTTCGCCCGTCACGACGAAGGTGCCGTCATCTTCGCGACTGATGGTAAAAGTTTCGCGTGTCGGCAGCGAGATCTGCGCCGGGGTCACATCGATAGCGGCTGGCGGTGGAGCGAGCGAGAGCGCGCGCCACATCGCGCCGAGTAATTCGGGAACGCCCTGGTGCGTCGCCGCGCTGATGCCCATCGTTTCCGGATCGCGATCGCGCAATTCGGCGAAGCGTTCGCGCGATTCAGGGAGATCGAGTTTGGTGACCGCGACGATCGTCGGCTTCTCTAAGAGCAACGGATTCCAGGCGCGGAGCTCCGCTTCGATCGTCGCGCGATCGCTCGCCATCTCGTCGAGCGATTTGGCGCCGTCGAGGAGATGAACGAGGATGCGCGTGCGTTCGACGTGGCGCAAGAAGCGGTCGCCGAGCCCGGCGCCTTCATGCGCGCCTTCGATGAGGCCGGGAACGTCGACGGCGACGAA
>JABEUW010000146.1 GCA_013043945.1 Vulcanimicrobiota bacterium
TGGCGACGTTTTTCGGTATCATGTTCGCGAACTTACTTTGGTTGCCGATCGCCACGAAAATCAAAGAACGTAACGGCGAGGTTTTGTTGCTGCGCGAAATTATGATCGAGGGGATTCTTGCAATTCAGTCCGGCGACAACCCGCGGCTTCTCGAAGAGAAATTGCTTGCCTTCCTCGACCCGCGCGATCGCGAAGCGCACGTGGAAGAGGGCGGAGCCGTCGCCACCGAAGAGCTCGCAGCGAGTTCGACGTAGCGCGATTGCATGGCACAACCCGTAAAGACCGCGGCGCGCGCGGCCGAATCGAAGCTCCACAACAAACAAAAGGAGCAACAAGTCGAAACGGCCGGTATGATGCGTTGGCTACTCACATACGCCGACATGATCACGCTGATGCTCGCGCTCTTTATTATTCTTTTCGCGATGTCCACGATCAGTCGCGTCAAGGTGCAGGCCTTCGCGAAATCGGTCTCCGGCGGCTTCAATAACGTGTGGTCGATCAACCAGCCGCCCAACGGTGGGAGCAACGGTCAGCAGTCGTTCGGTGCGAACGCGAATATCCCGACGTTGCAGCGCGAACTACAGCGCTACGTGCAGAAGAACCAGTTGCAGCACCAGGTACAAATCCGCGTGAAACGGCACAACCTCGTGGTGACCCTGCTCTCAGACCAATCCTTCTATAACAGCGGTAGCGCGCGCCTTCGGCCGCAGACGCTGAAGATACTCGACACCGTCGCCGGCTTTCTCAAGAAGACCGCCAATCCGATTCGTGTCGAAGGGAATACCGATAACGTGCCGATCCGCACCGTGCGGTACCCCTCGAACTGGGAACTTTCGACCGCGCGGGCGGTCAACGTCGTGCGCTACCTCGTCGAACAAGACGGGATCGAGCCGACGCGGATTGCCGCGGCGGGGTACGGTAAATTTCACCCACGGGTCAGTAACGCGACTGCCGCCGGGCGGAAGGAAAACCGTCGCGTCGATATCGTCATTTTGAACAGGAACGACATCCCGCAGCCTACCGCACGGACCGATCGCTTCATTCGTGCGACGAAGAAACCTGCCCCCCATCCTTCCATTAAGCCTACAGGGAAGAGCTAGGAGCGCGTCATGTCGAGTTTATCGCAAGAAGAGATCGACGCCCTTATCAATCAGCTCGGGAGCGAGGAATCGCAGCTCGAAACCATTGAAAGCCGGCGCATTAAGTCGTTCGATTTCCGCTTTAACAAGCGGCTCGACAAGTTTTCGAACAACCAATTGCAAACGCTGCGAACGCTACACGAAAACTTCACCCGCCTGCTCAACAACTCGCTTTCGGTCTATCTGCGTACCCGGGTCGAGGCGACGATCGTCTCGATCGAGCAGATTAGCTACGGCGATTTCATCGCCTCGATCGGCATTCCGTCGATTCTGGCGATCTTCTCGATGGATCCGCTTCCGGGTAGCGGCATCGTCCAGGTCGATCTCAACCTCGTCTTCTCGATTATCGATCGCCTGCTCGGCGGCCCGGGATGGTTCCCGCCGAAATTGCGCGATCTCACCGATATCGAGCGCACGCTCATGCAGCGTTTTATGGCACGCATGCTCAACAGCTATCGCGAATCCTGGAACTACCTGCTGACGCTTTCGCTGAAGATCGAGGCACTCGATTCCAACCCGCAATTCATTCCGCGCATCATCCCCCTCGACCAGATCATCGCCTACGTCTCGATGGAGCTGAAGGTCGGCGACATGGCCGGCGTGATGAATTTCTGTCTTCCCTACCTCGTATTACAGTCGATCGGGCAGCAACTCACCGATTTCCAGTGGTCGCCGACGGTGATCGCCGGGCGAGGAATGACCGAGGATGATGTCGCTCAGTTAGAACGAAACGTCGAACGGGCGGATATCGATCTCGAAGTCGAGTTGGGGCGCACCACGCTCTCGTTGTGCGACCTCGTCTCGCTTTAACTCGGCGACGTCGTGTTACTCGATAACGAGACCTCGCAGCCGCTGGTGGGGAAAGTCAACGAACGAGAGAAGTACCACCTCTTTCCGGGAGTCTATAAAGATCGCTACGCTATGAAGGTTGCCGGTGCGCTCACGAATGAGGACGAATAAGCGACGATGATGCAAATCGATAATCTCGCCGATACGATGTTTGCGGCTGCAGCAACCGTGCTGGGGCGCTTGGTCGAGCAATCTGCGGTCGCCGGAACGAGCATCCGCGCCGACCATGAGGGTTCGATTCACACCGAGGGTGACGAGCGCGTCGGCATCGGTGAAATTCCCGCCCTTGGAGCGCAATTGGTCGTGAGATTTCAGCGAAACGATCTCGCGCACATCGTGGGCGTGATGCTCGGCGCTGAAGACTCCGTCGGCGAACTCGGACCGATGCAGCTCTCGATCGCCTCCGAGACCGTCTCGCAAATCGCCGTGGCGATGGCCGAGCGCCTCGCGGGGGATATCGGCGCCTCGACCTCCGGTATCCACGCCGAGCTCTGCAGCGACGCAACGTTGTTGCCTCCACCGCCCTTCCAATCGTATAGCGCGCCGATACAACTTGAAAACGATTTGGCGCCGCGGATTGCCGTTGATTTCGCAGCGATTACCCTTTCGAAGCTCGGGAGCGCAGAAGAGCCCGCTCCGGTTGCTGCCAGTGCGGCGGCGCTCTCTTCGGCGCCGACCAGACCGGCGACGCCGCCGGTCGCTGCGGCACCGGCACAGTTTGCTCCCATCGTGCCGACGCAATCGAAA